>CANMNA010000011.1 GCA_947499075.1 Myxococcales bacterium | reverse complement strand
GGGCGTGCCTGTTCTGGGCTGCGATCCAGCGATCGTGGACTTGGGTGCGCGCCAGATTTGGTAAGCGGCCCCTGCCATCGCCGCCCCTACAACCCCGCCTGCTCCGCCAGTCGCGCCAATTCCGCCTGCCGCTGCAGCGACTGTGCCCGCAAGCACGCATCGAGCAACTGCAGCACCTGGCTGCGCCACTGGCCCTCTTTGTCCCAGCGCATCGCTTGGCCCAGCAACTCAAACGCCTCGCCGTGCCGCCCCGCTTCGGCCTGGACGTAGGCCAGACTCCACAGCGATTGGGCGTGGCGCGGGTGCACCGCCAGCGCATTGCGGTAGGCCCGCACCGACTTGTCCGCCTCGCCCAGGGCATGCAGGGCATCGCCCAGCACGCACCACAGATCGGGGCTGAACGCGGGGTTCAATTCGACCGCGCGCAGGGCCACCACATGCGCCACATCGGGCCGGTGCAGGCCGTGCAGTGCCAGCCGCGCGGCGTCCAAGTGCAGCGTCCAGTCTGTCGGCTCTTGCGCGATCGCCTGGCGGACCAATTCCAGCGCCTGCGCTGCATCGGTCTGGGTCGCCGCCTGCTCCAAAAGTGCGTGCGAGGCAAAGATCGCCCGGCTGTCGAACGCCTGCCGAAACGCCGACTCGGTGGCCGGCAAGCTGCCTTTGACCAGCAACCGCCCGCACTGGCCGCGCTGCCCATCGTGGCTGGGCGCCACCGCCAGCACGCCGGGACAATGCCCCGCCGCCATCCACGCATCCAGCTGGACCAAATTGACCGCCGCCGCACTGACTTGTCCATAGTGGGTTAGCCCGCGCGCCGTCGCCGCCGCCTCCGGTGTGTGCAGCCCGACATCGCGCAGCAGCACGATGCCGCCTTGGGCCACTGTCTCACTGAGCAGCTGCACCGCCCGCAGCGCGCCTGCCGAGTGGATGACCACGGTGCCGTCGGTCAACAGTGGATGGGTGCGCCCGAGCGCGCTCTCGGTGTCGTCGGCCAAGCGCTGCAGCGCCAGGCTGTCGGGATGCTCGGCCATCGCCACCGGCCACGCCCGCAGCTCCTCTTGAATCAGCGACCACACTTGGGCCAGCGGCTCCATGGCATCGGGATGGTCCTGGGTCGCCAGCTCCTGCAGTTGGGCCACCGTGGCCTCGGTATACGCCGGCAACAGCGCTTCATTGCGCAGCCAGGTGCGGACCCACACCGCCTCCCAGCGTCCGCCATCGTCGTAATTGCGGCGGCGAAAGACATCGACGCCCAGCAGGTCGAGCACGTAGAGCGCCACAAACACATGCACTTGCCCAACCAGCGGCACCGCGATGCCAGTGTCGAGTTCGATGAACGTGTCAGGTGCCTCGACATCGAGGTGACCCAGCCGCACGTGGCCGGCGTGGTCGGCAAACAGGCCGCGCTCCTGGGCCTTGCGGGCCACCGGCGCGCTGACATCGCTGCCCAGCGCCTGCAGCCGGGTGTACCAGTCGGTGTTGTGATCGCGGCAGTGCTGGCGAAAGGCGTCGAGCATGTATTTCAGGTGCAGGCCGGTGCCCATGCCGATCTCGCACACCACGATCTGGTCGGGCAGGGTGCCGGCACTCTGCCGCTCTTGGCACCACGCAATGAGTACGTGGGCGGTGCGCTGCGACATCGCGCCATTGTCGTGGACCCAATGGGGCACCGTCTCGTCGGCAAACAGGTCGGCGGCGTGGCGCAGCCAGTAGTGGCGCCCGATGCGCTGGGTCAGGCATTGGCCCAGCGGGGCCCAGTCGTGCAGCAGCGTCCGGTTGGCGGGCGCATCGCCCTGCGGCGGCTCGGCAGTGGCCTGCACGGGTACCTCGACTGTCGTATCCTTCGACTTCTTGCGGGCCATTGCCGTCACCACAGCGCCTGAATGCGCCACGCGAGTTTGGCACTTTTGGCCTAGCAACGGAACCGGGCGCACCTGCAGTCAGCGCGTCGCCGCCCGCCGCAGCCGATCGTTGATCGCCTCACCTAGTCCATGACCTGGAATCGGCACCACCGCGATCCCGCGCAGCTGCGGCTGATCCAGGGCGCGCAAGTAGGCGAACAGGTTGGCGGCGGCGATCTCCAGATCGCCCGACGGGCTCAGATTCAGCGTCAACGCTGCGCCAGCCGGGACGTCGTCGCCCAGCGCCAGTAGCGCCTCGTCGCCTCGGACCTCGCGGGCATGCAGGCGGACCGGCAACTGCGGCGCATAGTGGCTGGCGAGCTGGCCGGGCGACCGCGGATGGGCCGCATCCTCAGCGTCGCGCAACGGACCGGCCACCGCTGCCAGTGCGTCCCGCGCAATGCCGCCTGGTCGCAGCAGCCAAGCCTGATTGCCGATCACCTGCACCACAGTCGACTCGACGCCTACCCGACACGGCCCGCCGTCGATCACCGCCGCCGCCAGCCGCGGATCGACGTGACCAGCCGCCGTCGGGCTGAGCTGGCCCGACAGATTGGCCGAGGGAGCCACCAGCGGCGTGCCACAGGCCGCCAGCAGCCGCAGCGCCACCGGATGCGCCGGCACCCGCACCGCCAGCGTGTCCAGCCCCGCCGAGGCCAGCAGCGACACCGGGCAGTTCGGCTGGCGGGGCAGCACCAGTGTCAGCGGCCCCGGCCAGAACTGCTCGGCCAGCCGCTGCGACAGGGCGTCCAGTTGCACCAGCCGCTGCGCCGCAGCCAAATCAGCGACGTGCGCGATCAAGGGATTGATGCGCGGCCGGCCCTTGGCCGCAAAAATCTTGGCCACCGCACGGTCGCTGTCCGCGCGCGCCGCCAGCCCGTAGACCGTCTCGGTTGGCATCGCGACCAAGAGGCCTTGGTGCAGCAACTGCACCGCTTGGGCGAGGTCAGCAACGCTGTCGGTCAAATGATGCATCGCCGGGCATCCGGGCAATCGCCCAAGGCGGGGCACCTTGCCGCAGCGGCCGCAGTCTTGCAAATTGGCGGCATGGTTGCCCGCTCCACCTTGCCTGTCCGCGCCCGCCACCTGCATGGCCTGAGCGACGGCCACCAGCTGCAGTGGTTGCTCGATGGCCGCACGGCGTGGATGGCGCTGTCGGGTGCCATTGCCGATGCCAAGATCTCGATTTCGGTGCAACTGTACATGCTCAAGCCAGACGCGGTGGGCGACGCAGTGGTTGCGGCCTTGGTTCAAGCCTGTGCCCGAGGCGTTACGGTCCAGCTGGTCTTCGACGGTGTGGGCTCTGCGGGCACGACCGACGATCAATTGCAGCGGCTGGTCGGCGGAGGCGTGCAGCTGCGGGTGTTGGGCAAGCCGGGGCTCCGGCTAGGGCTGGGGCACTGGCGACGGCGCAACCACCGAAAATTGTGGGTTTTCGATGACGTGGTTGCCATCATCGGCGGCCGTAACGTCGGCGACGAGTACTATGCGCTGACCGACGATCACCGAACTTGGCACGACGCCGGGCTGCTGGTCCAAGGGCCGGTGGTGCACGAGATTGCTGCGGTGCTGCGCCAAGACTGGGCCGGCCGCAGCAGCGTGCGCGGTCAGATGCGCGATTGGGTCGAGCGGGTCACCCGGGGCGCCGCACGCGAGCTGATCTGGCAGCGCACCATGCACTTGCGCGGTCAGGATCCGCAGGTTTTGGCCACGCCGCTGCCTGCGCCCGGCGATCCGCAGGCCTTGGCGCGCGTCGGCGTCGCGTTCAACCATGGCAGCGTCAATACGGCATTTGCCAACGTCGCCTACGTGCACGCGGTGCGCGCCGCGCAGATTCGGGTGTGCCTGGCCCATGCCTATTTCTTGCCGGGGCGGCAACTGGCCCGCGCGCTGGTCAGCGCAAGTCGCCGCGGCGTGCGCTTGCAGATATTGCTGCCCGGTCTGGCGATTAGCGATGTGCCGCCGGTCGGATGGGCGACGCTGTATGGGCTGGGCCGCTTGCTGCGCCGCGGTGCGGAGGTGCGGATGGTCCGCGACACCATGCTGCACACCAAGATCGGCATCGTCGACGGCCAATGGTGGACTGTCGGCTCGGCCAACCTCGATGCCCTGTCCCGTCGCCGCAACCTAGAGGCCAATCTGTTGGGTATGGGCCACAGCGAGACACTGCAGGCCACTTTTGACCGTCTGTGGGACGACGCTGCGCCGTGGACGCTGCAGCAGGACACGGAGCGCAGCCTCGGCCTGCGCCTGCTCAGCTGGATTGCTTGGCAATTTCGCGGCTTGCTGTAACTGGCATGCCGGCACTGCCAAGGCGTGCTATGGTGCACACCGACGCGGCGAGGCCGCTGGCAGGGGTCGACGGTGCAGCGGTTGTCAGGCCATCCCTTTGCGCCGTGGTTTTTGGACCACTTGCGCCAAGTCCGCCACTTTGCGCTGATGACCCACCAAGGTCCCGACGCTGATGGTCTGGGTTCTCAGCTCGCCTTTGCCCTTGCCGCCGTCCAAGCCGGCCGCACGGCCCGGATTGTCAACGACGATCCGTGCCCCGCGCGCTTTGCCTGGATCGACCCGTTGCGCTGGATCGGTGACTTCGATGGCACCGCCGACGCGCTAGGCGAGGCCGAGTTGGGCCTGATGTTCGATGCCCACGAAATCGAGCGCGCTGGCCGTCCGGCGCGGCGGATGCGCGAGCTGGGCAAGCCGGTATGGGTAGTCGATCACCACCCGTGTGCACCGACCGCCGAGGTCACCGGCTGCATCGCTGGCGAGTTCTCATCGAGCGGCGAGCTCGTTTTTACCCTGATCAAGGCGCTGGGCTGGCCGATTACGGCTGAGGTGGCAGCACCACTGTACGCGGCGATGAGTTTTGATACCGGGTCGTTTCGCTATTTGCGCAAC
Organism: Myxococcales bacterium; assembly: GCA_947499075.1. Classification (GTDB taxonomy): domain Bacteria; phylum Myxococcota_A; class UBA9042; order UBA9042; family UBA9042; genus SXRM01. Next base: position 37,694 of record CANMNA010000011.1, on the reverse strand, counting down.
CAGCCCAACACCTTGCGCGTTGCGGCCGAGTTGGTCCAGACCGGCATCGACACCAACCCGATCAGCGAAGCGCTGTTTTCGAACAAACCGCGCGCCGAAGTTGAGCTGTTGGGCCGCGTCATCGCCGCCACGCGCTTTAGCGACGGCGGCCGCGTGGCCTACACGGTCGTCGAGCCAGAGCTGACCGAGGGGCTGGACTTGGCCAACGACGCCGTCGGCGAGACGATCAGCACGCTGGTTGGCATCGAAGGCGTCCTGGTCGCCCTGCAGATCAAACCCGGTCGCCAGCCCGGGGAGTGGAAGCTGTCACTGCGGTCCAAGACCGCGGTCAAGATTGGCCACATTGCGCGCGACATCGGCGGCGGTGGCCACGATCACGCGGCCGGCGCCACTTTGCACGGCAATCCGCACGACTGGGCGCGCAAGCTCTTGCAGCAAGTCGAAGCCGCGCTGCGCGCACAGGTCGGCCCGCCGCCGGCCAGCGCGCGTACGCCTGGGGGCAAGTGAACGACCGCGCGCCCCAGCAGACCCGCGGTGGCAGCGCTGGATCGCAGCGCAAGGTGTTTGGGCGCCGCAGCGCCGATCCGCTGATTTGCATGTGCAACGAAGTGCCCAAGAGTGCCATCGACGCAGCCATGCGCAACGGGGCGACTACGCTGGCCGAGATCTTCGATCAGACCTTTGCCGGATGCGGGCCGTGTGGCGGCTCGTGCCAACCGGAATTGGTGCAGTTGCTCAGCGATCACCTGCGGCGCTGTCAGGGGCAGTAGTCGGTGCTCAAGCCCGATCCCCTGCACGCCTGGCTGCCTGTGATTGGCCAGCTGTCGATGCTGGCGTGGGCGGGCGCCCGCAGCAGCAGCCGTGGCGGGCAACTGCACCGCGACGGCCACGTCGGGCGCATGATCGTGAGCGATGTCAGCTGCCAGGCCCCAGTGCGCGAACAGGAATTTGCTGAGCGGGTCGAGTTGACCTGCAAAGATGGCGCGATCAGCTCAGCCTGCTCGTGCGGCACGCCACGCTGTGCCCATGCGGTCGCGGTTGCCCTCGAATTGCAGCGCAAGAGCAAGCAGTTGCAGCAGAGTACTGCCAACCAGCAGGGCGTGATGTTGGCTCTGCGCCAGCGCTTGCACCAGGCCGAGGCCCAGCGCGAGCCGCCGCGGGTGTTGCGCGACTTGGAGCGCCTGCCAATCGCCGCCGCCGTCGACATGGTGGCGCTGGCGTGGCGGCAGAGCCTGCGGCCGGGGCTGGACGACGTCGCGGAACTGCACGCGGTGGCTGAGCGGATTGCGGCCGCGGTGGCAGAGACGCCCGCGCAAGCGGCGCAGTGGGCCACCCACGTTCTGCAGGCATTGGCGGCGCCCAAGGTCGTGTTCACGCCGCTGCCGGACGCCGCCGAAAAGGCGGTGGCGGGGCTGTGCCGGGTGGTGGCGCTGGCCGGCGGTGAAGTCGAAGTGTCCGAGTTGTTTGCGGTGGCCCTCGAAGGGCCGGCCCAAGTCGCGCCGCAGGTGGCCGTTGCGTTGTGTCAGTTGGCGGCGCGGCACGCGGTCCTGCGGGATCTGCTGCTGGCGGGGCTCGGCACCTGGCTGTCGGCGCAGCCGAGCCGACCTTGGAAAGAGCACGCGCAGCCGGGCGGCGCAGATGTGCTGGTCAGCGCAGTCATCGATGCGCTGCTGGCTGGCGATGGCCTGAGCCAAGCCGGTCGGCTTGCGGTGCAGTGGCCGCCGGTGCGCTCCACCCTGCTACCGCTGGTCACGGCGCTGGCCCAGGCCGGGCACAGCGAGGTGCTGCGCCAGGTTCTGGGCCGCTACGACGCCCGCGGCGCCACGGTGCAAGAGGCGGCGACGCTGGCGTTCGAAAGCGCAGTTGCGGTGCGGCAGGCGGCGACCGCCCAAGTCGTGGCGGCGTGGATGCTCGATCGCAACGGCGGCCTGCCGTGGTACCTGCGGTTGCGGCAGGCCTGTCCACCCGGGCGCTGGGTCCAGACGCGCGATCAAGTCGTGCTGCGGTTGCTCCAAGACGACGACGAAGCATGGATGGCTCACGCACTGGCCAGCGAGACCGATGCCGCAACCGCGCTGCTGTCCGCAGTCAGCGCAGGGCCGTTGCGCGACCACTGTGCGCTGGGCTGCCTAGCGCAGTTGACGGTGTGCGATCCCCTGCTGGCGGCGCAGGGATGGCAACTGCGCTTGGCGGCGCTGTGCGGCGCGGCCGCGGGGTCCGATCGGGCCGTCGTTGAGGCCGCGCATGACCTGTGTGGGCTAGGACGGCTGCTGGGTGACCGGGCGATCGGCGCGGACTACGTGGCGCTGCTGGCCCGCGAGCACAGCCTGCGGCCAGGCCTGCCCAAGCTGCTCGCCGCGGCCATCGCCAAGGCCTGACCGGCTTGTCGATTACTCCAGCTCGTTCTCCAGCACCGGCTCGCGCATCTCCGACGACAGGTAGATGTCAGAGAAGTTGCCGTTGACGTCGAAGTCGGCGCGGGCGCGCGCATACCACCAGTCGACCGTGGCGTTGGTGACATACTTGGGCGGCGGCGCCTGGGGCGTGACCGGGTCGCGGCCGACCACCAAGAGTTGGAAGTTGACTTCCTCGATGGGCCGATAGCCGGCGCCCAGCGCGCACCAGCCCGGATTGGCGGCCACGTCGCCGGCCTGGGTGCAGTCGATGTTCCACTTGGTGTTCATCAACACCCAGTTGACATCTTTGGGCCAGAAATCGGCACTGGTGGCGCCGGTCGACACGTAGCGGTGGTACGTCTGGTAGTAGTTTTCTTGCTTGATGCGGATGTCGCCCAGCAGCGAGATCGCTTCCTGCACGCGGGCGCGGCGGGTGAAGCGCTTGTACGACTGCCCAGCCACGGTTGCCAAAATGCCGATGATCACAACGACGATCATCAGTTCGATCAAGGTAAAGCCGGCACAGGTCAGCGGTCGGCGCGGTGGGATGGTCATGGCGGTCTCCCCGGGCGGACGACCCAAGTGGTGGGGGCACCGCCGCACGCTGCATCGTGGGCCCGCACGGCCTGTCCGTCAACGTCAGCGCCGCAACTGGCACAATCTGGGCAATTCGTGCAGGGATTCGCAGACGTTGAAACGCTATTTGCCGCTGTACACCGACGGTGGCTTGGTCAGCGCCCGCGCCTTGGGAAAGGTCTCGACCGCAGCAGTCACCTCACCCTCGTGTTCGGTCATCTTGCGGTTGAGATCGCCCATGTCCGGCTGCAGTTCGATGATCTTGAGTTGTACGGTCGCGCCGCTGGCCACTTCCATCAGAAAAGGCACCACGCCCGGACGGTTGAACCGGTCAAACTTGAGCAGGCCAAACCAAAAGTACGCAGCGCCAGTCTGCTTGCCGAGCTTGGTCGCCGGCCCCTTGCACAGCGGCATGGTGAAGGCGCCGACCCGCACGCAGTCGGCCAGCGCCTCAATGGTCAGCGGCACCTCGATTTTCTTCTCCTCGACCTTGATCGAATTGACCTTGGCGCTGACCTTGACCTCTTTCTTGCCCAGCCGGACCACCGTGCCCCAAGGCACAATGCCTTCACCGCGGATTTGCGCGTAGTGGGTACCCGGCATCAATTCCAGCGACTTGCCCGGAAAGGTTGCGAGCTTGACCCCATCGACAAACGCATCGACGCCAACTGTCGGTGGCCCATCGATCTCGATGACGAACTTGCCGCCCTTGTCCATGCGCTCGTGCAGGCCATCGAACGAATCCAGCAGCGACTTGTCCTGCTTGCGGCGGTCGATCACCAGCGTGGGCTCGATCGCAATGCCGAGCTCAAACCACTTACTCACTTCGCCAGCGCCCATGCCCGCGTAATGGGCGCTCACGCCGGCACGCGCATAGGCGTCGGCGAGCTTGCTGTAGTCGACCAACTCCAAGTAGGCCTTCTCATACAGCGTGCAGGCGTCTTTGAGCTTGTCCAGCGCTTCGCCGTGTTTGCTCTCGGCCTGCAGGTTGATGCCTTCTTGGCGCACAGCATCGGCGGCGTCGATGCGCTTCGAAGCTGCGGTGACCCGCAGGGCACCCTTCTTCGGATCAACCTTGTCGGGCACTTTCTCTTTGTCCGTGACGACATCAAACGCCGACGACGCCGTGAACTGATCCTGGGCGGCTTTGTAGACCCGCCTCTCTTGGGCCGGCTTGGCATCGCCCAGCGTCGCCGGAGGCACCACGATCAGCTTGGGCTTGCTCGACGGCTCGGCAGCCTTGTCGGCGCCGACTGCAGCGTGGGCGGACAGCATCATCGTCGCAATGAGCGTAGCAACCGGGGGCGCTGCGCGCAGAAACGTCATTCTTGGCATGGTCTTGTTCCTGCAGGTCAACGGTGTGCCCCCAAAACCGGGGCGCAGTAGCCTAAAAGCACGATCGGCGGCGGTCAAGGGCCACGCCGTGCGGACCAACGCGCCGCGACCACTTGGCCTTCACCCGCGTCCCGTCACGGCATGCACTGCCGCCGGCACCGCCCGGGCAACTAGGCCCGCCGCTGCTTTCAGGCCGCGCCAGGCCGCGTTGCCAATGCAGGCGTGGGCGGCCTCAATACGCTGTGCCAGCCGCATGCGCCGCGACTCCACCGCCAGCCGCGGGCTCCACACCGCGGCCACGGTGCCACTGGGCTGGAGCTCGATCGTCGCCGAGTCGATGTCCAGGCCCTTCCAGATCCACTCAAATCCGGACTTGGCTTGGGCAGACGGCACGGCAGGCTGCGGGTCTTGGCGGGTGACCGCTTGGCTGCGGAGAACCGTCGGTGTCATGGTCGGCCTAGGATGGGCGCAATCGGACGCGGCAAAGGGCCACCAAGGTAAGCCGCGGCTCGCTGGCATGCAACGGCCATCAATCGAACAAAATCAGCCGGGGCAGGTGGGGTGCCTTGTAGACTTGCTCGGCAAACTTGTCTTTTTCTTCGCGGAACATGTCCTCGGTGCGCTGCCGGCGATCAGTGTCATCGAGCAGCAAGGCGTCGCGCAACAGCTCGCGCTCGCGCTTGTCGCGGACGCGGTCAAAGGCGTCGCGCAGGTCGAACTGCCGCTTGACGCTCTCTTCGCGAATCCGCACAAAGATCGCCCGGACGCCATAGCCCACTTCGCCAGTGCCAAAAATCAGGTACATCATGGCGTTGAGCACGGGCGTGCCGTTGTCGAGCAGGCCGATAACCACTTCTTTGGCCTTTAAGCTCAGCGCCACAAACGCGATGGCGTTGGCCAGCGCCACGGCGTTGGAGATTTCGATGACGTAGTCTTGCTCATCGCGGCTGACGGCAATGCGGATCGGCGAGTCGAACTGCGACGTATCTTCGAGCAAATTGACGTGCAAAAACGCATAGCGCACCCCGCCGTTGCGGCCGTGCTGCAAGTTCTTGGCCTCAGTCTTGCGCCGCGCCTCTGGGGTGATCGAGCGCAATGGAATGATGACGACGTCGTTGCCGATTGCCAGATCCTTCCACATCGCTTCTGAAGTTGGATCCTCAAAGCGAATGCCGCACACCCGCAATTCGGAGGCGCGCTGCCAGCGGCTCCATACACTGGCCGAGACAACGCCCAAGATGAACAGCGTGGCGATTTTCAAGCCGTCTGGGCGCTCAACAGTGTTGACGATCAAGACGTAGCCAAAAATGGCCAGGGTGCAGGCGAAAAACACCCTGCGCGCGACAGATGCCCACTCAGCCAGCATGACTGTGAACGAGCCTGACGCCATCAGCACCAACACCCCAGTCGCATACGCACCGCCTTGCGCCTCTACATTTGCGGAAAAGGCATAATTGACGAGAAAACACACCCCGGTCACGACCAGCACCAGCGGCCGGCGAAACTCGATCCACGTCGGCGACATGCCAAACCGCGGCAGGTAACGCGGCAACACGTTGAGCAGGCCGGCCATCGCGCTTGCCCCGGCAAACCAGAGGATCGCCACCGTGAACAAGTCGTAGACCGTACCGAAGCCAGCGCCCAGCAATTCGTGGGCCAAATAGGCCAGCGCACGCCCAGCGGCTTTGCCGGCCGGTTGATTCGCCTGGGCCACGAAAAACTCATTTTCGGGGATCACAATGGTCGCCACCAGATTGGCGCCCAGCAGCTCGACGCACATGATGAGCGCTGCGGCCAACAACATCTTGCGGGTGTTGCGTACCCGCGAAGCGACATCAGGCGACGAGATGTGCGGCATCACCGACACGCCGGTCTCGAAGCCGGAAAGGCCCAGTGCCAGCTTGGGGAACACGACCAGACTCACCGCCAACAGCACCGGCCAGCCGCCGCCCGAAAGGTGCGCAACCGGTCCGGCACCTTCCGTCGACATTTTAAGCAGTTGTGTGCGTAAAATATCGGAGTCGAAATGGCTGACCTTGGCGACCCACGCCTGCCACATTTCCGGGTGGTCCCAGGCCCGCTGCAAGCCCATGCCGATGATGATGGCGTTGAGGATCATGTAGGGCAGTGCGATCACGACTGCGATGCCAATCGCTTCTTTGAAGCCCTTGAGGAAAACCAGGCACAGTCCGCCAATCAGCGCCGCAGTCAACCAGACCGGGTTTTTCGGCACATGATCCGCCAGCAGTGGGTTCTCCAGCACGTGGTGCGTGGCATCGGCGGCCGACAGCGTGATCGTGATCACGAAGTCGGTCATTGCGAATCCGAGCAGAGCCAGCACCAGGCTCTTGCCCAGCCATCCGATGCGGCCCCAACGCACGGTCAACCGCTCCATCATCTTGATCGAGCCGCCCCCATCAGAGGAGTGCTTGGCCACCATCGCGAACACAGGCAGGGCGGACGCAAAAGTGACCACGACCAACAACAGCGTCGCCAGCGGCGCCACATAGCCAGCCGCCATGACCGCCAAACCTGGGGCGTAGCCGAGCGAGCTGAAGTAGTCGACACCGGTCAGCCAAAGGGTCGCGTACCAGGGCGACTGGTGGTGCTGGCTCGCATCGACTGCCGGCATTTGCTGTGTTGTCCGCAAGATGGGCGTGTTGTCCGGGATTACACCATCGGCGACAGGCGGCATCCGCCCCTCGCGCAGCCAGTTGCCTAACCAACTGGCGCTAGACAGCAAGTGCAAGATCATCCTAGAGACTTTGTGGCAGGACCGCCCAAGACTGCGGCTACCAAGGCACTCCGCAGGCTGCGGAGCGGCGGCAATTCTAGCGCACGCGGGCCGCGGGTCAATCCACCCCCGCAGCACGCCGCCTTGACGCTGAAAATTCTCAAAATACTAGCTTCTGACCCGTTCGACCCGCGACACCCCGCGCACCCGCGTCAGCGATGCAATCACGCCGTTGAGCTGGGTGAGATCTGCGACCACCACTTCAAAGTCGTTGACGGCGCGCAAGCCGACGGTGCGGCAATTGGCGGTCTTGATGTCGATCCCGGCGTCGGTAAAGCGCTGGCTCATCGCCGCCAACAGGCCGGAAGCGTTCTCGGTGAACACCCGCACCGTGACCGTGGCGCCACTGCCAGCCGCGGTGTTCCACGCGCACTCTAGGCGGCGCATCGGGTCGGCGTCGAGCACCTTGGTGCAGGTCCGCTGGTGCACGGTGGTGCCACGGCCGCGGGTGACCACTCCGATCACCGGATCGCCAGGCACCGGCGAGCAGCACTTGGCGAAGCGGACCATCACGTCGTCTAGACCGTCGACCAAGATAGTCGCCGCGCCGCGCTTGGCCTTGCTCTTGCGACCGCGCTTGACCGGGCCGATGTCCAGCTCGTCGACATCGGCGATTTTGCTGTCCGGGAACAGCAATGTCGCAAACTTGTCGGGCTCGACCTTGCCAAAGCCAACGGCAACCGCGAGTTCGTCCCAGTTCTGGATGCCCAGCACCGTCAACGCCGCTGCCAGCTTGTCGCTGCGTTCGGCCCGCGACAGCGAGCACTTGAGCTTGCGCAGCGCCTTCTCGAGCAGGTCCATGCCCAGTTCGCGCGACTTGCTGCGCTGCTCGGCGTGGATATAGGCCCGGATCTTGGAGCGCGCCCGCGCCGTGACCGTAAAATCCATCCAGTCTTTGGACGGCCGGGCATCGGGTCGGGTCAAAATCTCGACAATGTGGCCACTGCGCAGGGTGCTGCGCAGCGGCACCATCACCCCATCGACCCGCGCGCCGACCGTGCGCTCGCCAACCTTGGTGTGGATGGCATAGGCGAAATCGACCGGGGTCGCACCACGCGGCAGCACCTTGACGTCGCCCTTGGGCGTAAACGTATAGACCTCGTCGTTGAACAGGTCGACCTTCATGGCGTCCATGAATTCTTCGGCGTCGTCAGAATTGCTATGAAACTCAAGGAGCTGCTTGAGCCACGAGAATTTCTCCTCGTCGCGGACGCTGATCGACTCGCCGCGCTCCTTGTAGCGCCAGTGCGCCGCTACCCCTTCGTCGGCCAGCCGGTGCATGTCGACCGTGCGGATCTGGACCTCGATGCGCTCGGCATGGGGCCCGATCACTGACGTGTGCAGCGACTGGTAGCGGTTGGCCTTGGGCAGCGCGATGTAATCCTTGAACCGCCCTGGAATCGGCTTCCAGTGGGTGTGCACCGCGCCCAGCGCCTGGTAGCACTCCTTGATGTCGGCCACGACCACGCGAAACCCTTGGGCATCGTAGATCTGATCGTACGGCACCCGACCGTTCTCCATCTTTTTCCAGATGCCGTACAGGTGCTTGGGCCGACCAGACACTTGTGCCTGGGGCAGCCCTTCGATGCCCATCAACTGCTTGATCTCGTCGACCACCGTGGTCACGTAATTCTGCCGTTCGGCCTCGCGCTGACCAACCGTGTGGCGCAGCTTTTTGTATTCGTCTGGGTGCAAAAAGCGGAAGCACAGATCTTCGAGTTGCGCTTTCATCCACCCGATGCCCAAGCGGTTGGCCAAAGGCGCGTAGATTTCGACCGTTTCCTGGGCAGTGCGGCGCTGGCTATCGGGCTTCTTGAAGTCCAGCGTGGTCATGTTGTGCAGGCGATCGGCCAGCTTGATCAGCAGCACGCGGATGTCTTTGGACATCGCGACCAGCATCTTGCGAAAGTTTTCGGCCTGCCGGGCCTGTTGGCTGCTGTACTTGATCTGCTCGAGCTTGGTCACGCCATCGACGATATCGGCCACTTCGCGCGAAAAGCGCCGCGCGATCTCGTCGACCGTGACCGCAGTGTCTTCGGCCACATCGTGCAACAGGCCCGCGCTGATCGCCGCGACATCGAGGCGCATCCGCGCCAGCAGAAAGGCCACGGCCACTGGGTGGGCGAAATAGGGCTCGCCCGACTTGCGCAGCTGACCATCGTGCATGCGCGCGGTGAAGTTGTAGGCCCGCCGCAGCCGGCTCATGTCGGCGTCTGGCAAGTACGTCCGCAAGACCACGATCAGTTCTTCGACGGTCGGCACACCGGCGATCACGATCGGCGCGTACAACGGGTCGTCGTCGTCGTCCTGCAACACGGTGGCCGTCGCTAGCGCAGCGCTGGCGGACACGGTGGGACGGTAGCGGTGGGAATCTTCGTGCATCTGCGCGACCTGATCTCGGCCCTCTGGGTGTTCGCACTGCTGGGGCGGGCGCCGCTTGGGGCGTTGGGCCACCCTTGCAGCTTGCAAGCATTGGCTGGCGCTGTCACCATTTTGCGCCGCGGTCGGCACTATTTGCGCCGCGGTCGGCACTATTTGCGCCGCGGCTGGGGTCTGCCAGCCCAGCGCTGGACCCAGACCGAGCCAAGCAACATAACGGATTTTGGGTGCTGTAGGGCACCCGCGTACAAAAAAGGCGCGCTATGACCGATACGCTGGCCCGACTGTTCGACCAAGTCGGCGCTGAATGGGTGCTGTGGCTCTTGCTCGGCCTGGCGGTGGCGTCGATTGCCATTGCGATCGAGCGCACCCTGTTCCTGTGGCAAAATAGGGTGCCGGTGGCCGAATTGCAGTCCAAGTTGTTGGCGGCGCTCGATCAAGGACCGGCGGCTGCCGAGCAGTTGCTGGTGCCGTACCGCGGCATGGCCGCCCAAGTCGTGATCGCTGGGGTGCGCGAGATGGGTCGCGGACCAGAAGCCGTGGCCGAGGTGATCGCCGCGGCCACCGCCAACCAGAAAGCGCGTTACGAGCGCTTCTTGCTGTTCCTGTCGTCGCTGGGGGCCAACGCACCGTTTATCGGCCTGTTGGGTACGGTCATCGGCATCTTGGGCGCGTTTGCCAACCTCAAGCAGCAAGTTGGCGCGGGCGGCAACCGGCAAGCGCTGATCATGGGCTCGATCTCCGAAGCACTGGTCGCGACTGCAGTTGGTCTGGCCGTGGCCATTCCAGCAGTGGTCGCCTACAACCAGTTTCGGACCCGGGTCAAACAGTCGACCGCTGACACCGAAGCACTGTCGGCAATGCTGATGGCCCACCTCAAAACCGTGCGCAAGGTCTAAGCGATGGCGGGCAAGAGCAGCGGCAATGACGATGACGTGCTGGCCGACATCAATGTCACGCCGTTGGTCGACATCATGTTGGTGTTGTTGATTATCTTCATGCTGACCAACGAAGAGGTCAGCGAAAAAATGAAGAAGGCCCAAATCGACGTCGACTTGCCCAAGGCCTCCAGTGCCCTGCAAAAGCCGACCAAGCCGCTGTCGATCGTGGTGGCCAAAGACGGCAAGCTGTATCTCAACGGCACGGCGACCGACGAAGCCGGGCTGTTTGCCCAGACCAAGCAGATGGCCAGCGAGAATCCGGGCATCGAAGCAATCCTGTCGGCCGACAAACGTGTCAGCCACGGCGCGGTGGTGCGGGTCATCGACGGTGTGCGGACATCGGGTGTCGAAAAAGTCGCGATCAACACCAAAGAGCAAGAGATCGACTAGGCCATGGACCGCAACCTGACCATCGGCATTGTCGCCTCCCTGCTGCTGCACGCTGTCGGTGCGCTGTGGGCGACTGCGCTGGTGCCGCAGCCGCGGCCGGTGGTGCTGCAGCCACCCAAGTTGGTGCGCACCGTACAAGAACAGATCGTGCTGCCCAAGCCCAAGCCGCCAGAACCCAAGCCTGAGCCCAAGCCTGAGCCCAAGCCTGAGCCCAAAGACGAATTGGCACCCAAACCCGATGCAGCGCCGCCGCCCAAGCCAGCTGCCGCGCCCAAGCGCGTGCCGCAGCCCAAGAGCGATCAACCGGCGCCCAAGACACCGGCGCCGACCGAGCCGGCGCCGCTTGTGTTGTCCAAGACCTACGGTGCAGGCGGCAATGAAGGGGTGGCCGTTCACACCGGCAAAGAAGACGTGCTGGGTGACCCCGGTGTCGCGCCCACCGAGGGCAACGTCCGGCGTCGGCCGACCACCGATGGCGAAGGGGCCGCGGGCAAAAATCCCGACCTCGGCCCGCCTGAGAAGGAAGCGCGCAAGATCGAGATCGTGCAGGCCCGGCCCAAAGAGTCTTGTGATCGCTACATTGAGTGGCCTGACGGCGCGGAGTCCGGCGGTCGGGTCGTCGAGGTGACGCTGCAACTCGAAATCGGCGAGGATGGCAGTGTTGGCCGCGTCAAGCTTTTGCGCGGCGCCGGAGACCCTTTCGATGCCCAGGCGATTCAAGACATCAAGCGCTGTCCTTTTGCGGTGGGCACGCGCGATGGCAAGCCGATGGTCAGCAAGATCGCGTTTGTGGTCGCGTTCAAGCCGAGGTCGTAAATTGGCGAAAACTGTGCACAACTTGTGGCCCGTGGCGGCCTTGATCGCCGTCCTGAGTGGCTGTGGTCAAGAATTTGCGCCGCCCTCGCTCATCGACAAGCTGCGGATCATCGGCGCTCAGGCCGCGCCGCCCGAAATCCGTGTCACCCAGACCGGTGGCCTGCGCCTGCTGGTGGTCGGCAGCGATCCGGTCGAGCCTTTGTGCTACGCGTGGGCATTTTGCCCATTCGCGTGGGCCAAGGATGGCAATTTCCAGTGTATCGACCCCGACGTGCAGGTCGACCTTGGCACCAGCCCAACGGCCACCATCGGTATTTTTCACGTGTTGCAGGCGCTGCAGAACGCCGGAAAAGTCTTTGACAAGCTTGGCCTGAAGCCACCCACCGGTGCCGCCACCGCCAGCCAGAAGCCCGACTTGGGCTGCCAGCCCGGCGGCGTGGCCCCCAGCGAAGGTGGCCCGGCTGGCACGGGCAGCTTTGGGGGCGCCGACATTGCCGATATGTACATCTTGTTCCAAGTCGCCCAGGCCAAGGCTGTGGGCGGTACCTGTCCTGCCAGCAGCGCGGCGATGCTGGCCACACCCTGCGTCGATCGTGATCGCTGTGTGGCGGGCTACAAGCGCATGGTGATCGCTACCCCGCCCGGCGCTTGCGGGCCTTTTGCCCCGACTGTCGACAAGCCATGCCCCAAGGACCCAGCGGTGTGTGCTCAAAATCGGGTCTGTGGATGCGACGGCACCAACTACGCCAACGATTGCGAGCGAATCGCCGCCAAGGTCAGCAAGAACCACGATGGCCGCTGCCAAAGTCCCAACGAAAACCCGGTTCTGCTTGGCCTTGGCTTGCGTCTGCCAGCCACCGACACCATTAAGGCTTTGGAAAAAGGCGTGAACTGGGCCGAGGAGGTCACGCCCACCGTCGCCGAAGGCACCGTGCTGCAGCTGTGGCCGCGGTTCGATGCCAAGGACAAGCAGGTCGTCGGGCCTTCGCAGGATCCCAAGGCGACCAAGCCCGAGACCGAAACCCTGGTCTTTGCCTGGTACACCGATGGCGGCAGCATCGATCGCGATCGCAGCTACGACGATGTGCCAGAGACCAACTGGACCGCACCGACGTTGGCTGCCGGCAGGACCAGCCAGCTGGTGCGGCTGTGGGTGGTCGTGCGCGATGGCCGCAATGGCACAGACTGGCTGCAGCGCACCGTGCTGGTGCAAAAAGGCTTGCAGCTCAAGGCCAATCCGCTGTGTGGCACCGGTCTGCTATGTCCCACGCCGTAGCCCGCCGCCCGCCGGTCACGCTGGACCGCAACGCCTACGCGTTTAGCACCGAGATTCGGGTCCGCCTGTCGGAGACCGACGCGGTCGGCATCGTATTTTTCGGCAGCTTTTCGGCCTACCTCGATGTCGGGCGCATGGACTACCTGCACCACTTGGGTCTGGACGCGCCCGAGTTTCGCACCGGCCACACCCAAGCCGCGCTGGCCTTTCTGCCGCCGGGCGCAGTTGCCCACGTCGCCATCGATTTCAAGGCACCGGCCCGCTACAACGACACCCTGGTCGTGCACGTGCGCGTAGCCGAACTGGGAGAAACCAGCTACACCTTTGAGCACTTGCTGGTCGACAAGCGCCAGCCGCGTGTTATCGCCACCGGTCGGCTCACGCTGGTCTGGCTGGACGAAGCCTTTGCGCCCATCGCCTTGCCGGCGGCATTTCGGCAGACGATCGTGCAGTTTGAGGGCGACCGCCTGCGCGCGCGCTGAGCGTGGTCTCGCAGCTGGTCTCGAGACCAGTCTCAGTCCCACTTCGCTGGCGACAAGCCGGCCGATGTCGTGCCTAAAATCAATAGGTTCTAGGTGAAGTCCGGATGGCATGGCGCTTGCAACTGGCGCCGTTGCCGCATGGACAGCGGCGTGGAGAGGCTATGCTCGGTCACCTGCTGCTGCTGCTCGGGATCGCAGGTTCGCTGGTTGGGGCCACCGCCGCGCTGGCTGCCGATCCCTTACCCAAACCGTGCCAAGTCGCTGACGTAGCAACCGTCGACGTGCGCGACGCCTTCGCCCGGGCGGTGCGGCCAGTGGTCGTGCTGCCGCCGCCGCCGGTCCAGCGCTGGGTGGCGTGGGTGCCGGTGCAGGTGGCGCTCGGCTTGCACGACGGCGTTCGGTCGGCGCTGGCGTTTTCAGAGACGTTGGCTGGCTCTAGCGGGCGCTGGACCCAGTTTGATGATCAGTCGGTGCGGTTGACCATCGCCTGGGACTTGCGACCGCTGACTGCGCAAGCCCTGCCGCGCCCCGTCGCCGACATGAGCCAGCGTCTGGAGCCCCTGTTGCGTGTCGAGCAACTGGCGCTGCGGGCAGCCGATGCGCTCAGAGCGCTGCGGTCGGCGCAGCTGCTGGCAGCGACGGCGACGCAGGGCGAGCCGCTGTGTCGGCAAGCCCAGGGCGATGCCGAAGCCGCCGCGCTGGTCTTGGACGCGTTGATCGCTGCTGCCCGTTAGGACCTACTGATTCTGGTCAGTTTCCTGCGCCAGCAGCGCAGCCTTCTCGGCCGCCAGCAAGGACGCTACGACATCATCGAGCGCCCCCTGCATGACCTGATCCAGGTTGTACACCGTCAAGTTGACACGGTGATCGGTCAGCCGGTTCTGCGGAAAATTGTAGGTCCGGATGCGCTCGGAGCGATCGCCCGAGCCCACCTGTTCCTTGCGGTTGGCGGCCATCGTGGCGTTGGCGGCCTGCTGCAGCTGGTCAAAGAGCTTGGTGCGCAACTGCATCATCGCCCGCGCCTTGTTCTTGTGCTGGCTGCGTTCGTCCTGACACTGGGTGACGATCCCGGTCGGCATGTGGGTGATCCGCACTGCCGAGTCCGTCCGGTTGACGTGCTGGCCACCCGAGCCACTGGCGCGGTAGGTGTCGATGCGCAGATCGCCTTCGCGGATGTCGATCTCGACTTCTTCGATCTCGGGCAGCACGGCGACGGTGCAGGCCGAAGTGTGCACGCGGCCTTGGGCCTCGGTCGCCGGCACCCGCTGCACCCGGTGGGTCCCCGACTCGTGCTTGAACTGGGCAAACGCGCGCGGCCCTTGGACAAACAGCACCACCTCTTTGAAGCCGCCGATTTCGGTCTCGTTGCTCGACAGGACCTCGATCTGCATGCCGCGCTTTTCGGCAAAACGGCTGTACAGCTTGAGCAAATCGCCGCAGAACAGCCCGGCTTCCTCGCCACCGGTGCCGGCGCGGATTTCGACGACGCAGTTGTTGTCGTCGCGCGGATCGCGCGGGATCATCAACTCGCGCAGCGTGGTTTCGACGCTGGCGCGCTCGGCCTGCAGCCGCTGCACCTCTTCTCGGGCCATCGTCCGCATCTCGAGATCTGCTTCGGTGTCAGCCAACTGGCTGGCCTCCTCCATCTCCCGGACCAAGCCCTGCAGTTGCCGGTAGGCCAGCGCCACTTGCTCGATGCCGGCCCGCTCGCGCAAAAACTTGATCGAGCGCTCCGGGTCGGCGGCGATCTCGTTGGTGGCCAGCGCGTCGCCCAATTCTTCGTAGCGGGCTGCTACGCGCTCCAGGCGCTCAAACATGGGGTCCTCAGTGCGCGGGGCCACTGGCCCCGGGGCGGCGCAGTATGCCGCAGTTCAGCTGCGGGCGACAGACTTGGCCCGCTGCTGCGGGTCGCCATGCCGCGCCGCACCGGTCGACGCCGTCTGCGCGATCCCAGTATGCTGGTGGTCACCGCAGCACGGCGAGGCTGATTCGCCCGCGGTCGTCGAGCCCATGCAAACACCCTTCTGGTCGGTCTTTCGTGCTACTGCTCTGGCTTGCGGTCTTGGCGCAGTTGCCAGCTGTGCCGCTTCGCCCGGCGCTGCTTCGCCCTCTGGTGACTTGACGCCAGACGTCACCGACACAGGCACTGTGTCAGACGGCAGCGCGCCCATGGACCAATCCGGCATCAGTGTCGACGGCGACGTTGCCGCACCGCCGCCAGACGTACCCGTAGATGCCACCGCCGATGCGCTCGCAGAAGCCACCGGCGATGTCCCAAGCGATGCCAAGCCTGACGCCGCATCGGTGTGCGGCGATGGCAAGTGCCTTGCCGGTGAATCCGCAGCCTCTTGCCCCAAAGATTGCGCACCCAGCGCGGCCTGCCCCAATGGCAGCTGCGACAGCGGCGAGACGTTGGCCAGCTGTCCACAGGACTGCAAGCCGGTCGCCACCTGCGGCGATGGCAAGTGCCAGCACCCTGAAAACAAGCAACTGTGCCTCGCAGACTGCGAAAAGAGCACGCCGTGTGGTGACAACAACTGCGACACCAACCTGGAGAGCTACTACACCTGCAGCCAAGACTGCCTGACCAAGCCCACTTGCGGCGACGGCAACTGCGCGCCCGGTGAAGACGGGCCCTGTCCCGACGATTGTGCGCCACAACCCATGAGCTGCAAAGGCAATTGCGGCGGCAAGGCCGAGGGTTGTTACTGCGACGATGTTTGTACGCAGGCCGGCGATTGCTGTCCCGACAAGGCCCAGTGGTGTCCGTAGCCGGCTAGGGCGTCAGGCCCATCAACTGAACCGGCGCGCCGGCAAACCGCAGCGCAAACGACAGCGACTCGGGCTTGCCGTCGCCATCGGCATCGATGTCTGGCTGAGCGCCATTGTCGATCGACTGCTTGAGTTGGGCCGCCGTTGCGCCCATCGACTGCAGAAACATCGGGTTGAGCGTGTCAATCGCCTGCAGCAATTCGGCCTTGCTCACCGCGCCGCACAGCCGGCCCTTGTGCAGGCCCTGCCACCCGGGCCCCGCCACCGTGGTGCCCGTCAGTTGAGCGAGCTTGATCGGCATCCAGTTCAGGATTGGGGTGGGCGCGCACGGCAGCATCAGCGTCGACGACGCACCGCCTGCCTTGAGGCTTCCGCCCGCCACTTTGGCCCCGCCCAAGATCGATTTAGACAGGCACACGCCGGCCTTGCCCGGCAAGTCCAAGCTGCCTGGCGCGATGGTGACTTTGCAACTCGCCTTGACGTCGGTGTCGCTGCAGCTTTGACCTGCCGCCGCTTGGCCAACCAGCAACGCGATCTCAAACGGTGTGCCGTCGGTCTTCCAGTCGCTAGCCACCGCCACGATGTGCGATTGCACCCCGCCGGGCTGGGGAAAAATCGCCGCAATTGCCAGACCAGCCGGGGCCTGGCTGTTGTCTGGCTTGCCATCGCCGTTCAGGTCACATCCCTCGCCCTTGTCGAGCGGCCCGAACATCATCAACCGGATGGCCTGACCGCTGATCGCGGCCGGCAGGGTGCAGGTTGGCGCTAGGCACTCGCCGTTGCTGCAGGTTTGGCTGGCTGGGCAGGCTTGCATCGTCCAGGCCTTGCCATCGGTGGCGCACACGGCTTTTTGCGGACCCTGACAACCCGTTGCACCGGCGACGCAGGCTGCTTTGGCGCAGGCTCCGCCCATGCACGTCATGCCCTTTAGGGTGCAGTCCGTGCTCTTGCCGATGGCGGAGCCCTTGTCGTTGCACTGGCTCTGCTGGTTGCCGTTGCACACCCCAAAGGCCGGCGCGCAGACCGCCGACAGGCAGGCCCCGCCTTGGCACATGCCGCCGCTGTCGGCGCAGTCTTCGACGGGCGCAAACGTCTTGCCGCCGGCATCGCACTGGACAACAACGGTTTTGTCGCATCCGGTGCCGCCGGGCGCGCACGGCATCTGGGTGCACTGGCCGTCCAAACAAGCCAAGCCCTTGGCTGCGCAGTCGCTGTTTTCAGCAAAGGATGAGCCTTTTTCATTGCACATCATGACCTTGGTGCCGTCGCACACCACCTGGTACGGCTGGCAGATCGACACGATGCACGCACCTTTCTCGCAGACTTGGCCCAGCGCCTTGCAATCTTGAACAGGTGCCGCTGCCGGACCGTTGCATTGCACAACTGTATTGCCCGAGCAGCCGAGCTCGCCCGGCTTGCACGGCTCTTTTTGGCAGCTGCCGTTGAAGCACACGCCGCCCATCATCGCGCACGGGAACACGTCTTCCCAACCGCTGCCCTGACCGTTGCAGCCTTGCATGGTGTCGCCGGCGCACTGCGTCTCGCCTGGGTTGCAGACTTTGGGCTTGCACGCACCGTTGTCGCACGCTTCGCCGGTGGCGGCGCAGTCGCTGACCACCGTGACGATCTTGCCGTTGCACTGCACGACCTTGGTCTCCTGGCAGCCCAAGCCGCCCGGCATGCACGGCAACGGCGCGCACTGCCCACCGTCGCAGATGCCCTGTTTCACGCCACAGTCGAATTCGGCCTCCCATGCCGTGCCGGTGTCGTTGCACTGCTTCATGGTGGTGTCGTTGACGCACACCGACTCATAGGGCGGGCACACCTTGGGCTTGCACTCGCCCTGGGCGCACGTCTCGTTCTTGATCGCGCAATCGGTGACGACTTGGGTCGCGGCACCGTTGCACTTGACGACCTTGTCGCCGTCGCAACCGATGCCGCCGGGACCACAGGGGCTGGGCTGGCATTGATCGTTGACGCAGAGCATGCCCATCATCGCGCAGTCGATCGACTTGTCGGCCCCAGTGCCCTGATCGTTGCACACGCCCATGGTGTTGCCGTCGCAAAATGGCTGTCCAGGCTGGCATTTTTGGGCTTGGCACTGGCCACTGACGCAAAATTGGCCCTTGCCCTGACAGTCCTGCCCACCGTCGACAGCGGTGCCCGCACTGTTGCAGGTGCCGGCGACGTTGCCCTGGCACGCCGCTTGTCCCGGTTGGCAAAACGGTTTGACACACGCGCCGGCCTGGCACAGCAAGCCGGCGCCGCAGGTCACGATCTGCCAGCCCGTACCGTCTTTGCTGCACACCTGGACGGCAGTTGCTGACTGGCACTGGCTGGCACCGGGGCTGCATCCCGCTTGGACCACGCACTTGCCTGCGGTACATCCGTAGCCTTGGCCGCAGTCGGCGCCGCTCAGACAATCGACGCACTGGCCGGTCCTGTCGCACTTGCCCACGCAAGTCGCTGGATTGCAGCCTGCGTCACTGGACGTGTCGGCGATCGCCGTGTCCTGCAGTTGCGCTTGATCCGTGGGCACGTCGGTCGATGCGGCATCTTGGGTAGGCGCTGTCTCTGCGCCGAAACTGTCGCCGTTGGCCGCGTCGGTGGTTGCCCCACCGGTTGCATCTGCGCCGCCAGCTGGTCCTGCTGCCGTACATGCGCCGATCGCAAGCGCGGCCAGCGTCGCTACCGTTGCCTTGAGCCAGTTGTTGCCGCCAAATCGGTTCGTCATGCAGCCTCCGCGGCGCAGTCTACCACCATTTGGCGACGCGCGGGCTGCAGGTCGACGGCCATGGTGGGCTGCCGTAGCAGCGCGGCATGGGCCGCACTGCAGCCATGATGCCCGGGGTGCTGCCCGCCAATCCGCAGACTGCGATTCTGGCCCTGGCGACCCTGTGCGGTCGGTCCGTCGTGGCCGGGTAGGTCTACAGGCCGTACTCGATCCGCACGTCGTCGATGAACGGACCCTTGCCATTGTTGATCGCGCAGTCTTTGCTGTCGAAATTGAAGCGTACTTGCAGCGTCTTACCTGCGGCCGCCAGCGCAGTGATGTCGATCTTCTGGTTGGTCCACGCGCCCATCACGGTCTTGGGCGTGATGACCACCAAGTTGGCCGCGGTCGCGTAGCCATGGTCCGAAATCTCGGCCTGCAGCAAGTCGAAGAATGTCCCGCCTTCGCCGTCCTGATAGGCCTGAAACGCGAGGTAGGCTTTCTTGCCAACCGGCGCGGCGACTACCGTAAACGTGCTCGACGTAGCGGTGCCCGACACTTTGCCCGTCGTGCAGGCAAAATCGATGCCGTTGTTGAAGTTGAGCGAGCAATCGGCGCTGGCATAGCCCGGCGGGCTGGCGTTGGCGTCGATCGCCCACAGCGGCAGCGGCGCCGCTTGCGCGTTGGCAATGGTCCACTTGGTCTTGTCGTTGCATCCGATGCCATCAGCAAAGGCTGGCAGCGGCGCAGCAGCCACCGTAAGCGCCTCGACAAACCAGCCAGTGCCACCATTGCTGACGCCGTCGACGCTGTCAAACCGGAAGCGCAGCTGGATCTTCTTGCCGGCCCCGCACTTGTCGCTCGACGTGCAAGCGTCGGCGTCGTCGCAGGTCAACGTGTTGTGGGCGAACACGCATCCGCTGGTCGGGCTGCCGCTGTCGTCGGTGCACAGCACGCTGTCATTGCAGGTGATTGTGGTGCCTGCGCACATGGCGGCGCCGCAGATGTCGTTGGCGGTGCAGGCACTGTTGTCGTTGCACGGCGAGGTGTTGTTGGTGAACACGCATCCGGTGGTGGTGCTGCACGTATCGGTCGTGCACACGTTGGTGTCGTTGCAGCTGATGGCCACGCCCACCCACTTGCCGGCGCTGCAGACATCCTTGTCGGAGCACAAGCTGCTGTCGGTGCAGGTCAGTAGGTTGTTGGCGTGCAAGCAGCCCTTGACCTTGTCGCAGCTGTCGGTGCTGCACGGGTTGCCATCTTCACAACTCTTGGGCGCGCCTTTGCATCCGCCGTCGATGCAGGTATCGCCCACCGTGCACACCGTGCCGTCGTTGCAGGGTCCAGTCTGGACTTCGTGCTTGCACGCTTTGGCCACGGTGTCACAGCTGTCCTTGGTGCACGGGTTGCCGTCATCGCAGGCCTCCTCGTCGGTCTTGCCGTCGCAGTCTTGGTCGATGCCGTCGCAGGTCTCGGTGGCGGGCACTGGCGCGTCGCAGGCGCTCAAGCCTTCCTTGCCGCAAATGCGTTGACCGGGACACATGCCAAACTCGCTCTTGGCGCTGCAAATCGTCGATAGCTTCTGGTCAATGGCTTTGGGGCCGCAACTGCACAAGCCAGCGTCTTTTTTACACTGCTTGCCCTTGGCGCCCGACTCTGTGGTGACGTCACCGCAGCTGTAGCCGCTGGGGCACTTGTTGTTGCTGTCGTCGCCACCGACTTGGCCGATCTCGCTGCCCAGCGTGCCGTCAGCGGTCGGATCGCCCTCGTCACCTGCGCCGCTCTGGTCGCCGCAACCGCCGGCGAAAAGTGCCAAAGCTGCCAAACAAATTCAGACCTTGGATGCAACGAACGACATGGGCGAAATTATATCAACCTCCCCTAGACAGGTCGAGCTTGCAGATTCGCTGGCACGGCGACAAACTGTAAAGACCACTGTCCCGCGAGATCTACCGCAGCACCGCGACGCGACGCAAATCGCCAACGATGTTCTTCTGGTGAGCTTCGAGGGTGCCGCCGCCGATCTCCAGCAGCTTGGCGTCGCGCCACAGCCGCTCGACATGGTACTCGCCGACATAGCCGTAGCCGCCCAGCACCTGAATCGCCCGGTCCGCGACTTCTTTGCCCATCGTGCTGCAGTAGAGCTTGACGCCGTCGCTGTCCAAGCGATTGCCGTGCGACGCCAAGTCCATCGCCGCGGCCGTTGCGTAGACGTAGCTGCGCCCGGCCATCCACTGCGCATAGCTGTCGGCGATGTGGCGCTGCACCTGACCAAAATTGCGGATCGATTGACCAAAGGCCTTGCGATCGCTCGCGTATTGATTCATGATTTCAATGCACTTTCGCGCAAGGCCCAGCGACATCGCCGCCAAGGTCAGCCGCTCGATCTCCAGGTTGCGCATCATGTGCAAGGTCGACTCGCCCTCTTCGCCGATGCGGTTGGCCGCGGGGACCCGGCAGTCTTCAAACACCAACTCGGCGGTCGGCGACGCGCGCATACCCAACTTGTCCTTGATGCGCTGGCCCAACCTAAAGCCTTCCATGCCTTTTTCGACCAAAAAGCTCGAAATGGCCTTGCCTCTGGCCTCGCCGGTCCGGGCGTAAATCAAGAAGCAGTCGCCCAGCTCGTGATCGTTGATCGCGCCGTTGGTGATCCACATCTTGGCGCCGTTCAAGATGTAGTCGTCGCCGTCCCTGCGGGCAGTGGTGCGCATGGCCAGCGCATCGGTGCCGGCGTGCGGTTCGCTCATGCCCATGCCGGCGACCCAGCTGCCGCTGATGACTTTGGGCAGCACCCGCCGGCGCTGCGCATCATTGGCGTTGACGGCAAAGTTGTTGACGAAAAGCATAGAGTGGGCCAGATAGGCCAAGCAAAATCCCGGATCCGCGGCGCTCAGTTCCTCGTGCACGATGACCGCGGCGGTGGCGTCCATGCCGGCGCCGCCCCACTTCTCGTCGATCGTGATACCGAGCAAGCCCAAATCGCCCGCTTTGCGAAACAGCGGCAGGTTGAATTTCTCAGCGCGATCGGCCGCCTGCGCCTGTGGCCACAATTCCTTTTCCGCAAACTGGCGCGCCATCTCGCGCAGCGCTTGGTGCTCTTCACTGGGGTTGAACAGGTCGGGTCGAAATGCCATCTTGAGCCTCACACCAGCGAGATGCCGCGGCGGCGGGCAGCGGCATCGGTACAGTTGCGCATCAGTTGGGCAATTGTCATGGGGCCCACGCCGCCCGGTACCGGCGAAATGGCCGCAGCCCGCAGCCTCGCCGCCGCGTAGTCGACATCGCCGGACAACGTGCCGTCTGGATTGCGGTGGATGCCGACGTCGATCACCACTGCGCCGCGCTTGACCCATCCGCCTTGGATCAAGTGGCGCGAACCGGCAGCCGCGATCACCAGATCGGCCTCGGCCACCCGGCCAGCCAAGTCTGGTGTGCGCGAGTGGCACGTCGTCACCGTGGCGTCGGCGTTGGTCAGCAACAGCGCCATCGGCCGGCCAACCGTGATCGACCGTCCCAGCACTGCCGCGCGCTTGCCGGCCGGCGTCCATCCGTGGGCACCGCCGTAGATGCTGAGCATTTTTAGGATGCCCGCCGGCGTGCACGCGACCAGGCCTGGCCGACCTGCGGCCAGCAGGCCCAGATTGAGCGGGTGAAAACCGTCGACATCTTTGGCCGGATCGATGCGGTCGATCACCGCACGCGCCGCGATGTGGCCCGGCAACGGCAGCTGGACCAAGATGCCATCGATCGCCGGATCGGCGTTCCACGCATCGACTTGCGCCAGCAATTCTGCCTGCGTGGTCGTGGCCGGCAGCGTCAGCATGGTCGACGCGATGCCGACCTCCTGACACGCCCGAACTTTGCCTTTGACGTACACCTGCGACGCTGGGTCATCGCCGACCAGCGCAACAGCAAGTCCCGGCTTAGTCTGGCGCAATTGCAGCGCAGCAACGTCTTTGGCCACTTCAGCCCGCAGCAGCGCGGCCATGGCCTTGCCGTCCAGATTGGTCGCGAACCCTGAATACGCTGCGAGGTCTGTGTCTGCGGGCTTGCTCATGGTGCGCCTCCCTTGCGGCGCAGCAGGATCGCCGCTTTGGTGGTTTTGGGCAAGGTCGGCGGCTGCGGTCGGGCGCGGTTCTCAATCGGGGGTCGCTCGTTGTGGCATGGCTCAACGGCTCGAGCTGGGCCTTGGCTGACCTCACCCGCTCGCGGCCGCTGGCGCGGCTGGCTCGTTGCCCTCTCCCTGAAGGGAGAGGGCCTATGACTTTATAGCCTTTGTCACACCGTCATAGCCTTTGTCACATCGTCCCCGGCAGGACCCGCGACTTGTCTGAATTGGGCGCAAGTCCACTGCGGCATTGTGGTGCTCGCCGCAGATTTGTCGCCACGGTCATACACGAATGCTCGTCATAATGATTTATATTTCATGCGTTTGTCCTCTCCCTTCAGGGAGAGGGCCGCAGCTTGGCCGCGCCCGCGCGGCCCGCTGCAGGGTGAGGTCTCAGTCAGGCACGCGGCGATTGGAACGCGGAAACCAGAATCGCGACCGCCTTTCGGACCCGGCCGCCCCCTGCGGTCCTGCGGCCGGCGCATAGGGCGTGTCGGACCATGCGGTGTGCGACCTTGCCATTTCCGCGGCCGATGCCGAAACTGCCGCCGCCGCACCCCGCGGCCGAGGTCACCATGCAGCGCATCAAAGCCGCCGTCGTCCAAACCCGGGCCACCGAGGACATCGACCACAACCTGCAGCGCGCCGAAGCGCTGATCCGCGCCGCCGCAGCCGATGGCGCCCAGTTCATCGCCCTGCCCGAAAATGCCGCGTGGCTGCGCATCAGCAGCCCGACCAATGTCGGCGAACCGTTGGACGGGAGAATCGTGACATTTTTTGCCAATTTGGCCAGTTCAGTGGCTGCAGCGATCCTGCTGGGCTCGTACCAGGAGACTTGCCCCGACACCCACCGCGTGTACAACACCTCGGTGCTGCTGGGTCCGGACGGCGCGCTGGTGGCCAGCTACCGCAAGATTCACTTGTTCGACATCGACATTCCGGGCCAAGTCAGCTTCAAAGAGTCGGCCAACGTCGTGCCCGGCGCCGACGTGGTCACCGCTGACCTGCTCGGCGCGCGCTGGGGCCTGTCGATCTGCTACGACCTGCGCTTCCCAGAGCTCTACCGCAAGCTGCGCGACAAGGACTGTGATGTCTTGCTGGTGCCGGCGGCGTTCACAGCGCAAACCGGCAAGGATCATTGGGAAGTGCTGCTGCGGGCCCGGGCGATCGAGAATCAGTGCTGGCTGCTGGCGCCGGGCCAATGGGGTCACCATGGCGGGCCGCGTCTGTCGCACGGCCACAGCATGATCATCGATCCGTGGGGCCACGTGGTGGCGCGCTGCTCAGATGGCGAGGGCTACGCTTGCGCCTGGCTTGATCCGGAAGTCATGGCCAATGTCCGCCGCAACATTCCGTGCCAAGGTCACCGAAGATTGGGGTAGCTTTCGGTAATTAGATGCTTTTTTCGGCGAGCGCTTTGAGTGCGGCCAAGCCTTTCTCAAAGTCGGTGCCGATCATCGCGTCCATGTTCATCATCATGCTCATGGTCTTGGCCATCACGCCGGTGTTCTTGCCGCTCATGGTCCACTCGACCTTGGTGGTCTCGCCGGCCTCTGCGAACGTGAACTCTGTGTCGCTGGTCGCGGTCCACGGTTCGAGAAATTCGAGCTTGATTTTGACATTCTTGCCGGGGTCGACGGCTGTGATCGTCATGCGGCCCTTGCCGACATCCTTGTTGCCGGTCCACTCATAGACGGCGCCCACGCCAGACGCCGCGCCCGAAAAGGTCTTTTTCATCGCCGGGTCGAGCTTTTCCCGCGGTGACCACTTGTCCCAGGCGTGCAAATCGGCGACCAGCGCATGGGCCTTGACAGCGGGCGCCTTGATCTCTGTGCTGCGCTTGACCGTAAAGTCTTCCGGTTGCGTCGACGCCGCGATCAGGATGCCGACGACGCACAGCGCCAGCGCCGCGACCACGCCGATGAGGATTTTTTTGACCATGTGAACCTCCGACAGGGGATACGGAGCGCCAGACGCGCGCCTTGGGCAGGGTTGCTCAGAACGGGGCGGTTGTAAAGGCGCGGCCGGTATTCAGTTATCCAGATTTAAGGTGGCGCACGCTGGTTGTCGGCCAGCTTTTTGGGGGCCTCACCCCGCTTGCCGAGTTGGCCTCACCCCGCCGCGGCGGCCAACCGCCGCGCCGTCCATCTCCCGACCGGGAGGGGGCCGCTTGTCGCCGCCGACAAGCGGGGTGAGGGCCACTCGGCAAAGGCCCACTCGGCAAAGGCCCACTCGGCAGAGGCCCACTCGGCAGAGGCCCACTCGGCAGAGGCCCACTCGGCAGAGGCCCACTCGGCAGAGGCCCACTCGGCAGAGGCCCGCTCGCCATCCGCCCCATTGCCGCGCCCCCACCCAACCTCTATCCTCCCTTCCGCGACATCCGTCGCCCCGGAGCCACCGATGGCCCACCCGCACCGCACCGCCACGCCGCCCACCCGCCCGCCGATGTCCCTGCAAGTCCAGCGCATGCGCCGCGGCCAACCGCCAGCGCAGCGCATCGATTGGTCATCGTGGTATCTCAGCGAGGAGGACGACATGGGCCAGCCACCCGAGCACGACATTGCGATCAACTCCTTGCGCAACCTGATGGCACGGTTTCTTGCCGAGTGCGGGCCGAAACACAGTTTTGTCGGCAGCGACGCCTTCTTCGCTTGGGTGCCGCATCAGCCGCGCGTCCAGATTTCGCCCGATATTTACGTACTCGACCACCCGCCAGATCCGCTACCGAAGCGCTTCGAGACTTGGCAACCGGGGCACCACCCGCCACGGTTCGCGCTGGAAGTCGTGTCCGACGACTGGCGCAAGGACTATACCGAAGGTCCCCAAAAGTACGCGCAGCTCGGTGCGCTCGAACTGGTGATCTTCGATCCGGACTGCCGGCGTGCTCCGCCGTCGCAGCATCGGGTCCTGTTCCAGGTGTTTCGGCGCATGGATGATGGCCTGCTGGTTGAGGTCGCGCGCGGCGACGGTCCGGTGTACTTGGAACAGGTCGGCGCGTGGCTGGTCGGGACGGGCGGAGCCACAGTGCAGGCGCGGTTGGCGCTGGACGAGCTGGGCGACCAGTTGGTGCCCACAGCGGCCGAAGCCGAGGCTGCAGAGCGCCTTGCGCGCCAGGCTGCCGAGCGGGAACTGGCCGAGTTGCGAGCGATTTTGGCCAAGAGGGTCGGGTAGCTGCCGGGTGGGCCTCACCCTGCTTGCCGGCGTGGCCGGCAAGCGTCCCTCTCCCGACCGGAAGAGGGAAAATCTGCTAACTTGTGGGGTGTTACGTGAGTCTCTCTGGCACCCTGGGCGGTTGCGGCAGGCAAGAGCCGGCGCGTGATCAGGCATTGGATTATCTGCTGGAATTTCACTCTCCCGATCGGGAGAGGGACGCCGCCGCGGTTCACCGCGGCGGCGGGGTGAGGCCCCCTCGGCAGTCGACCGCCCTGCACCCAAGCTACGCCATTGCCCTCTGCCTCACCCTCGCACTCGCCGGCTTGACCGCTGCGTGCAGCGACGGCGCGCCTGTCACTACCGTCACGGACACCGCATCCGACGCCCCCGCCGACGCCGTGCCAGAAGTCGCCGCCCCCGACATCGCGGTCCCCGACATCGCCGAAGCGACCGCCCCTGACGCTATCGAGGACCTCGCCGCCGACGTTGCCGGCGATGCCACCCAAGTTGGCGGATGCCCCGGCGGTCCCGGCTGCCCCTGCGCAGGCGATCAGGACTGCGACGATGGCGACCCGTGCACCTACGGCGCCGCGTGCGAGGACGGCGCGTGTTCCGGCGGTTTGCCCGAAAACTGCGACGACGCCAACAGCTGTACCGCCGACACCTGCATCTTGCCCGGCACCTGCACCCACACCGCCGCCGCCAGTTGGTGCGAAGACGGCGACGCGTGTTCGTTGGGCGACACCTGCAGCGGCGGCAAGTGCGTCGCCGGCAAGGCCGCCAAGTGCGACGACGGCAACGGCTGCACCGCCGACAGCTGCGTGCCCGGCCAGGGCTGTCAATTCGCTGCGACCACGGCCCCATGCGCCGACGCCAACGACTGTGTCGAGGCCAGCTTCTGTGCGCTGGGCGGCTGCGTCCAAGGCAAGTCCAAGCCCTGTGATGACAACAAGGCGTGCACCTACGACGGCTGCGATCCCAAGACCGGTTGTGAATTCATCCAGATGCCCGCGGCGGCATCGTGCAGCGACGGCGCGGTGCAAGACGGTTGGTGCTTCAAGGCCACCCAAGCCGACAGCACTTGGAGCGAGGGCCGCAAATTGTGCCAAGGATGGGGCGGCGAGCTCGCGACAATCCGCAATGCCAACGACAACGCGGTCGCACGCAAACAAGCCGACGCCAGCTGCGGCAAGGTTTCGGCGTGGATCGGCCTGTCTGACCGGGCCCAAGAGGGCAAGTTCGTGTGGGCCGATGGCTACAACGGCTACTTTGGCGGATGGAACGGCGGCGAGCCCAACAACTCGGGCGACGAAGATGTCGTCGAATTGGTGCCTGAAGGCGGATGGAACGACTTGGGCGCGGGTGCCAAGCGCGGGTGCGCGGTCTGCTTTCGGCCCTTGGCCAGCGTCTGCGACGACGCCGATGCGTGTACCCAGCCTAGCGCCTGTGCCGCTGGCGCCTGCCTGCCCGCGGCCGCGACCGTCAGCTGCGACGACGCCAACCCGTGCACGCTAGACGGTTGCGCGGTCAGCCTGGGTTGCGGCCACACCGCGGCCGAGGACGGCGGCTCATGCGGATCCGGCCTGTGCAAGTCCGGCGTGTGCCAGCTGGCCAAGCCTGTTGACTTGGCCCAGATGCCCACCAGTTGCGCCGCCATCGACCCCGCAGCTTTCAACGGCACTTACTGGATCGATCCGGACGGCCCAACTGGCCCGATCGCCGCGTTTCAAGCCTGGTGCGACATCGCGGGCGGGGGATGGACACTGGCTTTGCAAGTCAATGGCGCCAAAGCCGAAGCCGCCTACGCCAGCCCGTTTTGGACCGAAATTACCCCGACTGTAGCGCCGGCGTGGCCCGCCGCGGTCAGCGCGCGCATGGCCGGCTACGCCACGCTGCCGGTGACGGCGGTCAAGATCGTGTTTGTCGTCCAAGGCCAACCGCGAACGCTGATTTTGCCGGTCGCCGCCAAGTCGCTGCACGCGCTAGTGACCGGTCCCGCGGTCAAGACCACGGCCAGCGTGGTCGCGTGGCAAGCGTTGCTGCCCAAAGGTTCACTGCAGGGACATTGCTTGCTGCAAGGCTTTGATGTCGCGGCACCCAACGGCGTCAAGGCCCGGATCGGCATTTTCGGCAACAACGAAAAAGACTGTGGCAGCGTCGACTCCTGGATTGGCCTTGGCGCCACCGCCAACATCTGTGGCGCCAAAGACGTGCCGACCACCGGCAACTTAGCGTGCTGGAATCCCGACTTTGGCGACGCCAGCCAGAGCGCCGTGGGCTGGGTGTTGGTGCGCTAGCACGCCGCGGCTTGCGCTAGCCGTGCCTTCTGTTACGGTTGCCGCACCAGCGGGCGATCAGCGTCGTCCGGCTTGCCGTCGCCGCCACGTGGCGTGACCGCCTCTTGCCCTGAACCATCGCCAAGGAACCGACATGGCCGACGATCCCAATCCCCGCGCCCGCCAACCATCGCAGAACTTGCCCGCCGTCGCCAAAGGCATGGGCGATATGCTGCTACGCGAGCGCATGGTCAGCATCGAGCAGCTCAAAAACGCTGCTGCCGAAGCTGCCAAGACCGGGCGCCACTTGAGTTCGGCGCTGCAGGCGTTGGGCTACGTCGACAAGGCCCACCTGGTCGACTTTCTGTCGCGCCAGTACCAGCTGCCGTCGATCGACTTGAGCGTGGTCGACATCAGCGCCGATGTGACCAAGCTGGTGCCGCGCGAGCTGTGTGAACGCCACCAGCTGCTGCCGATCGCCGTCCACGGTTCCACCTTGGTGGTGGCGATCACCGACCCGGGCAATTACAACGCACTAGACGATCTCAAGTTCATGACCGGCTTGAACATCGAGATGGTGGTCGCCAGCGAAGACGACATCAACAAGGTCCGCCAAAAGCTCTACGGCACCGTCGATCAGCTGCAAATCTTCGAGGAAATTGACCAAACCCTCGAAGTGATGACCGAAGAGAACGATGTTGACACCAACGAACTGCGGTCGGCGTCCGAAGAGGCGCCGGTGGTGCGCCTGGTCAACTTGATCCTGATCGACGCCATCAAGCGCCGGGCCTCGGACATTCACTGTGAGTCGTACGAGCGCTCGTTTCGCGTGCGCTACCGCGTCGACGGTGTGCTGCACGAGATCATGCGGCCGCCGCTCAAGCTGCGCAACGCCATCGTGTCGCGTATCAAGATCATGAGTCAGCTAGACATCGCCGAACGGCGGTTGCCGCAAGACGGTCGTATCAAGTTGAAATTGGCCGACGGCAAGGAGTGCGACTTCCGCGTGTCGGTGTTGCCGTGCCTGTTTGGCGAAAAAGTCGTCATGCGGCTGCTCGACAAAGCCAACCTGCAAACCGACATGACCAAGCTGGGCTTTGACGAGAGCGAACTCAAGAAGTTCAAGCACGCGATCCATCAGCCGTTTGGCATGGTGCTGGTCACGGGTCCGACGGGTTCGGGCAAGACGACAACGCTGTACTCGGCGCTGACCGAGCTCAACAAGGTGACAGAAAACGTCAGTACCGCAGAGGATCCGGTCGAGTTCAACCTAGAGGGCATCAACCAGGTCCAGATGAACGACGCGATCGGCCTGACCTTTGCCTCGGTGCTGCGCTCGTTCTTGCGCCAAGACCCGGACGTGCTGATGGTCGGCGAGGTCCGCGACTTTGAGACGGCCGAAATCGCGATCAAAGCGGCGTTGACCGGCCACATGGTGCTGTCGACCTTGCACACCAATGACGCGCCGAGCACGATCAACCGGTTGCTCAACATGGGCGTGGAACCCTTCATGGTCACGGCCGCGCTCAACCTGATCGCCGCCCAGCGCCTGGTCCGCAAGGTCTGCAAGGAGTGCCAACAGCCGGTGCAATTGGACAAAGAGATCTGCATCGACGCCGGCATGAGCGAGGCTGAATTCGAGAAAGCGACGTTTATGAAGGGCGCCGGATGCAAAACGTGCGGCGACTCAGGCTACAAAGGCCGCATCGCCATCTACGAAATCATGCCGATCTCAGACGGTTTGCGCGACGCGGTGCTCCAGGGCAGCTCGTCGGGCGAGCTCAAGAAAGTGGCCGTCGAAGATGGGCTGCAGACGCTGCGTATGTCGGCGCTCAAGAAGCTGGCGCTGGGCCAGACATCGTTGGAAGAAGTGCTGCGCGTCACCCGCAACGACTAGCGCCTTGAGCG
Source organism: Myxococcales bacterium (assembly GCA_947499075.1). Taxonomy (GTDB): domain Bacteria; phylum Myxococcota_A; class UBA9042; order UBA9042; family UBA9042; genus SXRM01. Next base: position 7,376 of record CANMNA010000011.1, on the reverse strand, counting down.
CCTTGCCGGCTGATGGCGGGCGCGGTCTGGTACAGTGAGACGGTGCTCGGCCGCAGTTGCGCGGCACTTGGGGTAGATCATGGCGGTCTGGCAATACGAAGGCACCAGCAACGACGGCGATTTTCGGCGCGGCGAGATCGATGGTGACACCAAGGAGGCGGCCCAGCTCAAGCTCAAGCAGCAGGGCATCTCGATCCTCAAGCTCAAGAAGAAGCAGAAAGAATTCGATTTCGTTATCCCGGGCTTTACCGATGGCGTGCCGGTCAAGAGCATGGTCATTTTCACCCGCCAGATGGCGACCATGATCGACGCCGGCCTGCCGCTGGTCCAAGCGCTGGACTTGGTAGGCAACTCTGAGCCCAATCCGAATTTGAAGAAGACCATTTTGGGTGTTAAATCCACGGTTGAAGCCGGCTCGTCCTTTTCAGAGGCGCTGCGCAAGTACCCGGCGGTTTTTGAGGATATCTACGTCAACTTGGTCTCCGCAGGCGAGATGGGCGGCATCTTGGACACCATCATGAACCGGCTGGCCGAGTACATCGAAAAGGCCGCTGCGACCAAAGCCAAGGTCAAGGGCGCCATGAAGTACCCGGTCACCGTGTTGGTGGTCGCGCTCAGCATCACCGCGGGCTTGTTGTGGAAAGTCGTGCCGACGTTTGCCGACACCTTTCGCTCGATGGGCCGCGCCGAGCTGCCGGCGATCACCGAATTCGTGGTCGGCATTTCCAACGGCTTTATCGCCAAAGTGCCGCTGATGTTTGGCACGATCGTCGGCAGTGTCGTGCTGTACAAGGTGGCGATGAAGACCAAGAACGGTCCGTATTACCGCGACTGGCTACTGTATTACTCGCCGGTGCTGGGCGAAGTGATCCGCAAATCGGCGGTGGCCAAGTTCACCCGTACCTTGGGCACGCTGGTGTCCGCGGGCGTGCCGATCATCGAGGCGCTGAACATCGTGGGCAAGACCTCGGGCAGCTTTGTGGTCGAGCGCGCCATCGACTATACCCGCAAAAAGATTATGGAAGGTCGCAACATGACGGCGCCGCTGCTGGAGACCCAAATCTTTCCGGTCATGGTGGTGCAGATGATTGCAGTCGGTGAAGCGACGGGCGCCATGGACGTGATGTTGGGCAAAATCGCCGACTTCTACGACGCCGAGGTCGACGAAGCCATTGACGGCATGACCGCGATGATGGAGCCGCTGATCATGGTGGTGCTCGGTGGCGTCATCGGCACGGTGATGATGGCGATGTACATGCCTATCTTTACGATGGGCGAGACCATCAAGTAGGCCGGCGCAACAGCAGAAATGTCGCATCCCTCTCGCAGTGACCCGGCGCCGTGGCGCGCGACCGGGGTGGTTGAGCCCGACGGCATGGTGCCCACCGTCGGCGACGACACGCTGGTCGACCGCATCAAGTGGACCACCCTGGCCCGGGTCGGCCTGATCAGCGGCGTGTTGGTCTTCGCGGTCGCGATGGACCTGGGTCTGGGCCCACAGCGTGCCGCGCAAGTGCCCGAGACGCTGCTGTACCAGTGGGCAGTTGTCGCCTATTCGCTGTCGTTTGTCGTGCTTCTCGCCACCCACCTCGGTCGCTACCAACCCAAAATGGTGCAGCGCATCGCCTTTGTGTCGGTCACCGTCGATGGCTTGATCGCGCTGTCGCTGGTCCACATGACCGATGGCCTGCAGAGCCTGTTCCAGTTTGCCTTGCCGCTGGCGGTGCTCAATTCGGCGGTGGTGCTGGCGCGCACGGGCGCCATCGTGGCGGCGACCCTGCTGGCGCTTGGCGCCGCGGCGATGGCCGCGGGTGAGGTCGGTTGGCTCGCCTTGCCCGGATGGAAGGTGGCCTATCTGGCCACGCTTGCACCGCGGCAACCGCTGCACGGCTTTGAAGTCGCGACGGATCTGTTGGTGCAGATGGCGGCGGCCTATGCCACGGCGCTGTTGTCTTCGCACCTGATGCGCGAACTGGACTGCGCCCGCGTGCGCGCCTTGCAGCAACGACGCGAGCTGGCGATCCTCAAGGTGCGCTACGATGACGTGGTGTCGAGCCTGCCCGACGGCCTGCTCACCATCAATCCCGATGGCGTCGTGACATCGGCGAACCCGGCGGCGCTGGCCATTCTGCGGTGCGAGGTCGCTCAGTTGGTTGGCCAGCACGTGCGGGTTGCCCTGCCGCAGTTGGCGGAGGCGCTGCTAAGTCCGACCGGAAAATGGGAAATTACCCGACATGGCCCCGACGCTACCGGCTTTGACCCGCACCGCACTCAGGAGACTGCGCGGACAACTGCCGATGGCACCCAGCAAGTCTTGGCATGCCGCATGGCGCCGCTGCGCGATCAGGGCGGCCTGTGGGGGCGCGTGGTGGTCTTGCGCGATGTCACTGCCGCCCGCAATCGTGAGGTGCAGCACAAGACCCGCGAGCGCCTTGCCGCCATTGGCGCGATGGCCACGGCGGTCGCGCACGAGATCCGCAATCCGCTGGCGTCAATCTCCGGAGCGGTGCAGATGTTAGAGGGCGCTGAGCAAGCGACCGACACCGACCGCGCGCTGATGAAGATCGTGCGGCGCGAGACATCGCAACTCAGTGACTGGATTGGCGAGTTTTTGGATTTTGCCCGACCCCGGGCCGTCCAAATTGGCGCCTGCGACTTGCTGGAGATCGCGACTGATACGCTGCACGCCTGCCAACATGATCCAAGGGTGGCGGCGGCGGGTATTCGTATTACATTACAAAATGTTGGGCGTCGTGGCCAAGCGAGTTTTGGCCTGCAGGCCGATGCCGTCCTGTTGCGGCAGGTGGTGTGGAACTTGCTGCTCAACGCCTGCCAGGCGGTCACGGAAGGCGATGATCGTCGGGTCATCCTCGAAGTAGTGGCCGACGGACTCGATCTGGTGCTGGCCGTCGAGGATGCCGGTCCCGGGGTGCCGCCCGAGGATGTTCATCGCATCTTTGAGCCTTTTCACACGACCAAGGGCGAAGGCACCGGCATGGGCTTGGCGTTGGTGGCCAGAAACGCCGCCAGCCACCACGGCAGCGTCAGCCTGAGGCCAGCCGAGGTCCTGGGCGGCGCCCGATTTGAGGTGCGCCTGCCCCGACGGCCCATCGCCGATAGCTTTGGTGACGGCAGCCGTCCGACACCGCGCCCGCCAGCGTAGGCGCGTCTACAACCCGCCCCAGTGAAGCGACCAAAGTGGGCTGCAGTTGACGCCAACGCTGCCGCGGCCCAACCTTGCCCATCCGCCGCCAAGACGCGTGCATCCAACGAGCAACGCCATGCCCAAACTGCTGCTGGTCGATGACGACCTCTCGCTGCGCGAATTTCTAACCATATTTTTGCGCAAAGAGGGCCACGAGGTCGAGGCGGCCAGCAATGGCCTGCGCGCCATCGAGTTGTTGCAGGCGCAAGCGTTTGACTTGGTGCTGACCGACCTGCGCATGCCGCGCATGGACGGCTTGGAGTTGCTCGACGAGGTGCGCAAGCGCGGGTTTACTGCCCAGGTCGTCGTCATGACTGCGTTTTCGTCGACGGATACTGCGCTCGAGGCCATGCGCAAGGGTGCCTACGACTACATCATCAAGCCGTTCAAGCTCGAAGAAGTGCGGCTAGTCATTCAAAAGTGCCTCGAAAAGAGCCAGTTGGTTGCCGAGAATCAGCAACTGAAAAAGAAGCTGGCCCAAGGTACACCAACCAAGCGGCCGCAGCTCATCTGGACCTCGAAGGCGATGGACGACGTGGTGGCGCTGATCCGCCGGGTTGCACCGACGCCATCCTCGGTGCTCATCACCGGTGAATCGGGCACCGGCAAGGAGTTGGTGGCGCGGATGTTGCACGATGGCAGCGATCGCAAAGTGCGGGCGTTTGTGGCCCTGAACTGCGGTGCCATTCCCGAGCAGTTGATCGAATCCGAGCTGTTTGGCCACGTCAAGGGCAGTTTTACCGGCGCCACCAAGGACAAGAAGGGCCTGTTCGAGGCCGCGCAAGGCGGCACCATCTTTTTGGACGAGATCGGCGAGCTGACGCTAGGGTTGCAGGTCAAGCTGTTGCGGGTGCTTCAAGAGCGGGTCGTCACGCCGGTGGGCGACACCCACGAGGTGCCCGTCGATGTGCGGGTGGTCGCGGCGACCCACCGCAACTTGCGCGATGCCGTCAATGAGGGACGGTTCCGGGCGGACCTGTTCTTTCGCCTCAATGTCATCGAAGTCCGGATGCCGCCGCTGCGCGAGCGCAGAGACGACATCGTGCCACTGGCTCAGCACTTCTTGACCCAGTTCGCGCTGAGAAATGGTCGTGAAATTGACGGGTTTGACAAAGACGCCGAGGCAGTTCTCGCGGCACTGCCCTACCCGGGCAACGTGCGCGAGCTGGAGAATCTGATCGAGCGCGCGGTGGCGCTGGAGCTCTCGGATCGCATCACCTCGCAGTGGCTGCCGGACCCGGGTCAGCCGACCTGGTTGGGGCAGGGGGCGCGCTCCACCGACGACGGCTTGGCACCAGCACAGCAGATGGTGCGCACGGTTGCCTCCGTGGACCGCTGGGCGGTGCGCAATCAGGCCGTACTGGAGCTAGAGCCCCTGCTCGACATGCTCGAGCGCGGCCTGCTGGAGTCGACGCTTCAGCGGACTCAGGGCAACAAGACCGATGCGGCGCGGTTGCTCGGTCTGACATTTCGCTCGCTGCGCTACAAGCTCGCCAAGTATGGTCATGCCGATTTGCCTTCCGGCTAGCCGACCTTGGCGCCATGGGACTAATTTTGTCACCAGCGGTGCCGCGATTGGTCGATCTCCGCGCTCCAGCCTATGGTCTGCCTCAAAAAAATTAAGTAAAACAAAAACTTCGTTCAATATTCTCACGGCCTCCGATCTTGGCACGACTTGTGCGGCCGTCTGCGGTGCGGCCGTCTGCGGTGCGGCCGTCTGCGGTGCGGTCGTCTGCGGTGCGGCCGTACAGCGGACCGCAAGCCAACGCGAGGACGTGCGCCGTCGCGCCGGACCGCAAGGACCCCAGCCCAACCGCCCAAGCAGTTGGGCCCGGCTCCTTCCAAGTTGAGTCAGTTGTTTCGTTGTCCACCGATGTTCTCTTGTTCCAAGGTTTCAGAATTTCAAGATTCTGCAGTCTGACGCGTTCGGTCAGGTGGCCGGGTGCAAGACCCAAAGGGCCCTGTCAAAGCGACGGGACCTCTTTGAAGCGTCAACCGGGTCGCATGTGCGACGCCATTCGCAGGCGCAAGTCGGGTCGGACCACATGTGGGTGGCCGACCGCGCGCAACAGCGGCAAGTCACTGTGGCTGTCGGTGTAGAACCACGCCTGCTGTAGCGTGCAGCCGTTCTGTTTCGCAAACGTCTCGGATCGCTGGACTTTCTCCTCGCCAAAGCGGGGCGGTCCCACCAGATCGCCGCTGAATAGGCCGTTGGCGTCCACCGCAAGCTCGGTACACAACAGCGCGGGAACTGCCAAGTCTTGGGCGAGCAGGCGCGCGATATACGGCGTCGATGCGGTCACGATCGCCACGGCACGGCCTTTAGCTTGGTGGTCGCGCAGGCAAGCAATCGCCTTGGGCAGGATCAGTTGCTTGACGTGGCCGTGGTACAACTGGTCGCAGGCATCGGCCATCGCCTGCGCGCTTGCACCTTTGGCTGACGCCGCGCCTTGGACGATCAGCCGGCCCATGTCGACGATGTTAAGCCGATAACCGACAAAGGCCAGAGCGATCCGCGCGGCCTGCCGCCGACTCAAAGTGTCGGCCTGGCGCTGCTGGCGAAAATACAGGGCAGCGGTGTTGGCCCCAACCAGCGTGTCGTCCATGTCAAACAGTGCGATGCCAGCGGCCATCGATTCGCTCCGCCGCTAGAGCTTGACGTCGCGCACAGCGGTGCCCGGCGGCGGTTCCGCACAGCCCGCGCGACCCTGCGTTGCGACTGCCATAGGCCGCAGCTGCCAGCGCTCGCGGCGGGTCAGCGTCGCGTCGCCGCCAAAGTGCTCTGCCACGATGGTCGCGGGCAACCCTGGGCCACGACTGGGTCGGCCTGCAAAGATATAGTGCTTGATCATCAAACCTTTTTCGTCACGCAGCACCAACTCGCTCACGCCGTCGAATTGTTCACGGACCCGCAGCGAGCTGGCACCGGCTGGTGTCACCACCCGCCACGTCGCCGTGTTGGTCTTGCCGTCACGGGTCTGGCCAACCAGCACACTGCCGCGCGGCAGGGCCGCAGCAGGATCGGCGCTGGCTGCGACCAGAGCATCCAGTGTCGGCGGCAGCTGGTTGGGCTGGGCCGCGATGCGCAGCCGAATCGCCCGATCGGGGTAGTACACCGCAGTGCCATCGCCCGCCATCCAGATTTCCTGGCGCAGCGGGGTCTGCGTGCGCACACAGACCCGGCCATCAGCCAGCAGCACCACAACGCCCGCAGACTTCACGTCAGGCTGACCAGGGCTATCGACCTGTAACTTGAACTCGGCCGCGATCGCAGCACGCAGCGGCTGGGATTGGCTGACCGCCGGGTTCGACACCGACCCGCATGCCGCCACGATCCAAGCCGCACGGCGCAAGGGCCTCAACGCTGGGTCTCTTGATTGGCGATGGCCGTCAGGACCAGGAAACCGAAGGTGAGCACGATGCTGCCGCCGCAGCCGATCATGGCGTAGCGCAGCCGGATCTCGCTGGCCGTTTGGCGGTAGGCCGGTACATAAAAGGAGATGTACTCGGGGGAGCGCCCAATGAGCCGACCATAGGGTGGGGTGGCATCGACAACGTAGGCGGCTATGATCGCAGACACGTTGACGATGCATCCTGCCATCAGCCACGCTGCAGCGCCGGTATCACTCTCGGCGTCGCGCTCTCCGTCGGCGCTGGCGCGGGCGCCGCTTTCGGCCGGCAAGTCGGCGGCTGGGTCGGCGAATGGCGCCACTGGTCGCGGCTGCGCCGGGACGGGTTGGCCAGGGCTAGGTTGCATTGGAATTGGCGGCGGCGCGGCAGGGGCGTCAGGCGACTCTGGCTCGGCCATCGGTGGCGTGTCGCCCTGGGTGTGCGGCAGCGGTGCCTGCGCCAGAGCAACTGGCATCGCCGCCCCATGGAGCACAACAGCGACCAAACAGTACACAGCGGCGCGCGCGCGCCACGTTGCTGTCTTGGCATCATCGGTAACGGTCAGGGCAGCAGGCAAGACTTGCATGGCGCTAGCGTGCCCACCTTGCTGCTGCGGTGCAAGCACCGGGCCCGCCCGCGATCCCCCGCTTTGAGCGCATCTCTGCGTCACTGCGTCGCTTCTCTCGCTGCGGCGTACCAGAGTACGCCTCGCTCTTTCAGCTCCTTGTTCCTTGATCTGCATCTCAAATCGGGGGACGCGCGAGATTTCTGTGGGGAATTT
>CANMNA010000010.1 GCA_947499075.1 Myxococcales bacterium | reverse complement strand
TGGCAGGGCGCACAGTAGGTGGTGAAGCCCCAGTGGCCGCGGGCGAGATTGGCCGGGGTGCCCTCAAACGGGTTCTTGAGACCCTCGGCGGCCTTGCGCCCGGCATCGTCGGACGCAAAGTGCAGCGGCCACGACTGGCGGCCCGCGATGTTGGGCACTGTACCCATCGGTGGGTCCTGCATGACCCGGCCGTTGGCAAAAATCGGCTTGCCTGCCGCATTGACCGGCGACTCAGCGTACGACTCAGCGGCCTGGGAGAAGAACATGTGGTTGATCCACGGCGCAAATTCGAAATTGCGCTCGCGCTCGACCTGACAGGCCGGCAGTGCCGCCAGCGCAAGCAGCGCGGCGACCCAGGACATCATCTTGTTGGCAGGCAATTGCATGGCCAAGTCCACCGTCGGTTATTGGGCAAGAACCCAAGTGATTTCGCTGGCACCGTGCTGTCCACACAGCGCGCGCGCTTTGGCCTCGTCAAAACCGCTGCCCGACGGGTCCAAGACCAGCGCAAAGCGGTCGTCGGTCACGCCCGGCAAGACGAACTCGACCTTCTTGCCGGGAAACAGCCGCAGCGTGACGAACAGCGCAATCGCCGTCCCCACGCCGCAGAACAGCACCGTCAGCTCAAACAGCACCGGCACAAATGCGGTAATCGGCAAAAACGGCTTGCCACCGACAATCAGCGGCCAACCCGACCACAGCGGCGTGACCGCTGCTTGGGTGTAGCTTTGCATGAACATCGAGGTGCAAAAGCCTAGCGCCGCCAGCACCAAGGCCACGTAGGTCAGAAACGACCGCGGTAGGCCTTGCGCCGCTTCCAGTCCATGGACCGGAAACGGCGTGTAGCAGTCGTGGATCGGCAGGCCGGCGCTGCGGGTCGCTTGGGTCGCCGCCAAGATGTTGTCGTCGTCCAGAAAATAGGCGACCAGGTACTTCTCTGGTGCCGTGTTTGCAGTTGGCGCACTCATGCTAGACCCCCTTTTCGGGCGCGGCGGGCGCGTGGGCAAGATCGGGCAGGCCGCCCGCGTAGCTGGTTTGCGCAGCGGCAGCGGGCTTGCGCTGGGCAAACTTCTTGACGGCCTTGACCTCGGCGATCGCAATCACAGGCAAGACCCGGGTGAACAACAGAAACAGGCTGAAAAACAGGCCGAACGTGCCCAACAGCGTGATCAGCTCGACCCACGTCGGCGTGTACATCGCCCATGAGCTGGGCAGGTAGTCGCGGTGCAGCGAGGTCACGATGATGACGAACCGCTCAAACCACATGCCGACGTTGACGACCAGCGACATCACAAACATGACCGCCACGTTGGTCCGCATCTTCTTGAACCAGAACACCTGCGGCGAGATGACGTTGCAGCTGACCATGATCCAGTACGACCACGACATCGGACCGGTCGCGCGGTTGTAGAAGCAGTAGCCTTCGTAATTGCCGCCCGAGTACCACGAAATCAAGAACTCCGTGGCGTAGGCCAGGCCGACCATCATGCCGGTGGCGGTGATGATCAGACACATGTTCTCCAAGTGCTTGATCGTAATGAGGTGTTCAATGTTGAGCACCTTGCGGGCAATAATGAGCAGCGTCAGCACCATTGCAAAGCCCGAGAAGATGGCGCCGGCGACGAAGTAGGGCGGGAAAATAGTGGTGTGCCAACCGGGGATGACCGAGGTCGCAAAGTCCATGGACACGATGGTGTGCACCGAGAGGACCAGCGGCGTGCTCAAGCCGGCCAGGATCATGTACACCGTCTCGTAATGGACCCAGTGCTTGTTGCTGCCGGTCCATCCCAGCGACAGCGCGCCGTAGACAATCTTGCGGATCGGATGCTTGGCGCGGTCGCGCACGGTGGCGAGGTCGGGGACAAGGCCGATGAACCAGAACACCGCTGAGATCGTAAAGTACGTTGAAATCGCGAAGAAGTCCCAGATCAGCGGCGAGCGGAAGTTGGTCCACAGCGGGCCGCGCAAGTTGGGATAGGGCAAGAACCAAATCGCGCCAAACCACGGCCGGCCCATGTGGATCAGCGGAAACAGCGCGGCGCACATCACGGCAAAAAGCGTCATGGCTTCGGCCGACCGGTTGATCGAGGTCCGCCACTTCTGGCGAAACAGGAACAAGATCGCGGAAATCAAAGTGCCGGCGTGGCCGATGCCGATCCAGAACACGAAGTTGGTGATGTCAAAGCCCCAGCCGATGGTCTTGTTCAGGCCCCAGGTGCCGATGCCTTCGGAGATCTGCCAGCCGATGGCGCACAGGCCCACCGCCAGACACAAGGCTGAGATCGAAAACGCGCCGTACCAGGTCTTGGTCGGCATGTTCTCCATCGGCACAAGCACTTCGTTGGTAATCTGGGCGTACGGCGGATTGCCGAGCACCAAGGGTTCGCGCAGGTGGGAGGTAGGTGCGGACATCGCGGTTTCCTCTAGCTGGTGAAAATCGTTACTCGGCGACTTTGGCGGCGGGTGCAGCGTGGGCCGGTTCGGCTGCGGCTTCGCTGCGCTGGGCGTTGCGGACCTTGGTCATGTAGCTCACGGCCGGCTGGGTGCCGACCTCAAGCAAAGCCGAGTAGTTGCGCGGGTCGTCATAGGCCTTGCGCACCATGGAGTCCAGCTGGTTCAGATCGCCAAAGACGATCGCTTCGGACGGGCAGGTCTGCTGGCACGCCGGCTTGACCTCGCCGTCCTTGACGTACTTGGGCTGCAGCTTGGCGTGGTTGGCATCGGCCTTGTCCAACTCGGCCAAGTTGTGCGGCTGGCGCGGCTCGCCCGTCGCTGGATCGGCGTCGCGCAGCGCGTTGGATTTGGCTTCCTGAATCCGCTGCACGCAAAATGAGCACTTTTCCATCACGCCGCGCGAGCGCTTGGTGATGTCGGGGTTCAAGGCCAAGGCCAGCAGGTCGACGTCGTACTTGTCGGCTTCCTCGCGGGTCGGGTACTGGAACCAGTTGAACCGCCGCACTTTGTACGGACAGTTGTTGGCGCAGTAGCGGGTGCCGATGCAGCGGTTGTAGGCCTGCGCGTTCAACCCCTCTGAGGTGTGAATGGTCGCCAAGACCGGGCAGACCGTCTCGCATGGTGCGTTGTCGCAGTGCTGGCACAGCATCGGCATGTGCACGACTTCGGGGTTGTCGGCCAGCGCCAGCAAATCGGGCTCGGTGCTGTCCCAGTCGAACTCGTTTTTGGCGTAGCTTTTGCGCTCACTGTAATAGCGGTCGATGCGCAGCCAGTGCATCTCGCGGCGGCGGAACACTTCGAGCTTGCCGACTACCGGCACGTTGTTCTCGATGTTGCAGGCAATCACGCACGCGCCGCAGCCGGTGCACGCGTTGAGATCAATCGCCATACCCCACTTGTAGCCGGTGTACTGGTGGCGGCTCCACAGCGTGCGCGTTGTGCGCGGGTCGGCTGCGTCCTTGTCGTGTAGCATGTTCTCGAGGACTTCGTTGCCGGCGCCGGCCTCTTTCTGCCAGGCCGCGAGCGATGTCTCCTTGACGCAATCGCGGTGCTCGTAGCTGTGGTGGGTCTGAGAGAACGCCACATCTTCTTTGCCGCCCGTGGCCTTGATGTCGGCCTTGGGCATGTCAGCCTGGGCGCCGAAAGGGTGCACATTGACGCCCACGCCGGCCGCGATCCGGCCGACGCTCTTGGCGCGGCCGTAGCCGATGGCCAACGCGATCGCGCCGTCGTGCAAGCCGGGGCTGAGCACCACTGGCAACTCGACCATGACACCTGCCGCAGAAATCTGGACCACGTCAGACGACAACACGCCCAGTTCTTTACCGGTCTTGGGCGACACGCAGGCATAGTTGCCCCACGTCGCCTTGCTGATCGGATCGGGCAGCTCTTGCAGCATCGGGTTGTTGGCGGTATCGCCGCCGCCCAAGCCGACCTTGGGGTACAGCACCAGCTCGTACTTGCCGGCTTGACCCAGCGACAGGGCCGGAGACGCCAGCGCTTTTGCGGCACCGACGGCATCGAACTTGGCCGGGATGACCGGCGGCAACTCTGCGGCTGCGGCTGTGGCCGCGCCGGGCAGGCCGACCGCAGACGCGGCCGCTGGCAAGGCCACCGCCGGGCTCGCATCGGCGGCCGGGGCAACCGCTGCGGGGCTTGCGTCGGCAGGTGCGGCGACTGCGCCCTCGGCCTTGGCGGCGGCAGCGCCTTCATCGGCCGGTTGCGGCGCTTGGGCCAACATCGGACCACCGGGCCTGACCGCCAGTGCCGCTGCGCCCACGACCTGCACCGCGACCGCGCCGTCGTTGAGCGACTTGTCCCAAAACTGGACGAAGTCGGCCCCATCGCTAGCCCGCCGCGCCACGCCAGCCTGCCACTGGTCGATGATGTGGGTCCGCGCCGTTGCGGGCTTGCCGTCGGCGCCGATGGCACCCAGCCATCCCAGCAGCACATCTTCACCCTGACGGGTGTCAAAAAGCGGATTGATCAACGGTTGCTGGACGGCCGCCAGGCCTGCCACCACTTCGTGGTCGCCCCAGCTCTCTAGCGCGTGGCTGCTCGCCGCCACCAGCTTGCACGCGGCCGCTGTCTCGTTGTGGCGCGTCGCAATCGCGATGGAGACCTTGGCTTTGCCAATCGCCGCCGCCCACTTGGCCGCCTGCTTGCTGTCGTACGCCGGATTGACGCCCCACAGGACCACGCCCGTGACTTCGCCTTTCTCCAGCGCGCCCAACAGCTCTAATTCACCATCAGCTGTGCCCTGCAGACCCTGGAACGGGGCATCGAGCATCAGCGTGCTGCCGTAGTTGCCCAGCGCCTCATTGATGACATTGACCGCCGCTTGCACCGCGACATCGCCGCTATCTGCCACCACCAGCGACTTGCCGGCGTTGTCGACCAGGGCCTTAGTCCACGCGCCGATGAGCTTGGCCCCGTCGCCCCTGGCAGCTTCGGCCGGCACTGAGACGTTGAGACCTTTGGCCGCCGCGACCTTGGCCGCCAGTGCCAGCACCAGCCCGCGCTGTTCGCTGGGCAGCGCGCGCACCCGATCGTCGGCATTGCTGCCGGTCAGCGACAACCTGGTCTCGACTTGAATGTGCTTGCTCATCGCCTTCTTGTCGGCGCTGACCTTGCGGCCCGGGGCGTACTGCTTGGCAAACGGTACGGGTGCAATCCACGTGCCCAAAAAGTCGGCCCCGAATGACAAGATGAGCTCAGCTTTGCTGAAGTCATAGCGCGGCACCGCGGCTTTGGCGTGGGTCAGGCCGTGGGCAGTGGCGATCGCGCCCACGCCCATCGGGCCGTCGTACACCACATGGCGGGCACCTGGATACTTGGCGGTGAACTGTGCCACGAGCGCGCGCGCGGCCGTGCCAGTCAGGCTGCTGGTGATCAGCGCCAGGCCTTTGCTATCTTGGGCATAGTCGGCCAAAGCGGCCGCCGCTGCAGCGTCAAACTCTTTCCACGTCGCGCCTTTGCCGCTCACCAGCGGCTGGCGCACGCGGTCGCCATCGTACAGGTCAACGACGGTTGCTTGGCCAATGGCGCACACGCCGCCTTGCGACCACGCATGGTTCGGGTTGCCCTCGACCTTGATCGGCCGACCCTCACGGCTTTTGACCAACAAGCCACACCCGGCGGCGCAGGCGCGGCAGGTGGTGGCGTAGTAGCTGGCCTTGCCGACCGTGACGTCTTCGGGCTTGTCGACGTAGGGCAGCGCGTGCGTGACAGGCAGCCGACCACAGGCCGCAGTAGCCCCGGCGGCTGCGAACGTGACGCCGAGCACCTTCATAAAGTCGCGGCGTTCCACCGCAGAGCCGTCGCCTTGCACCGGCGGCTTGCCGTTTTCGTACAGGCGGGCATCGGCGACCAGCGCTGGGTCGATGAGCTCTTCGACCGTCTGAAAGCGGGCCGGCGTGGTTGTCAGGCTGGCTTGGCCATGGGACTGGCTGGCGTGGGCGTTGGTCTGGTTCGTGTCGTGCTGCTCGGGATGGCGATCCATCTGGGCGGCTCCTATGCTGGCGGGCGGTGGACGTCAGGGCGTCTGTGGCCGGGGAAGCGTTGCTGGCGTGGCAGACTTGCTCGCGGCCACAGGCTGAGCAGCCTGCGCGCGCGCTGATTTTTGGCTTACTGGTGGCAACCGGTGCAATCGGTGGTGGCGAAAATGTGACGACCTGCCAGGTTGGCGGGCGGGTTCTTGGTGTAGTCGCGGTGGCAGTTGACACACCAGCCCATCGCCAGGGTGTTTTGCTGCTTGACCTCGGTCATGTCTTGAATCTGCCCATGGCAAGTCTGGCACGCCACGCCTTTGTTGACGTGGCGGCTGTGATCAAACGTGACGTAGTCGGGCAGGTTGTGGACTTTGACCCACGGCACCGGCTGGCCTTTCTTGTAGTATTCCGTGAGCTTTTGAATCTGCGGCGAGTCGGTCTTGACCGATTTGTGGCAGTTCATGCACACGCTGGTCGGCGGAATGCCCGCCTTCTTGCTCTTCTCAGCGCCGAAGTGGCAGTACTTGCACTCGATCCCGAGGTCGCCCGCGTGGATTTTGTGCGAATACGAGATCGGCTGCACCGGCTTGTAGTTCTTGTTCAAGCCGAGCGCCGTGACTTCGGAGTAGTCACAGCCTGCCAGTGCCACGAGGAGCCCTACCGCGAGCAGTGCCGCTGCGGGCAGCATTGGCCAGCGCGGGCAAGTCGATGGCGGCGACGAAAAAACACGCAACTGCGAGGTCATCAGTAGCATCCTTTGGTGCGCAGGATACGGGGAAGCCAAGCCGCCGCCCCGTTTGGCGGCGCGCATCATGCTGCAAATGGGTTTTCAAGTCCAGACCACTCCGGCGGCATCGCCTGTCAGCACGCGGCTGCGTGCAACGCCGCGAGGTCAGGTTCGCTGCGGTACGCGACGTGCAGCGCTCGGGTCGTGTCGCTGGCCTGCACGTTGTGGCGCCCGGCCCGCAGCGCCAAAGCGCAGGCCAAAGCCTCGACGAACAGGGTTCGGCCTGTGAGCGCCGTCAAACCGGCGTCGAGGTGGCCGATCGCCACGTACACCGCCAGGTCGTTGGCGACGACATCGTGCAGGTGGCGCTGGGCCTCGCGGTCTGCTGACCATCCCGGTGCAGCAAAGCTGTAGTCGGCCAATTGGGCGCGCACACCAGCGGCGAGGTCGGCCAGGCGGTCCGCATCGTGGTGGCGTCCGCGTGGGACCAGGTCGGCAGCACGGGCATCCAGCGCTGCGGCCCATGACTCAGCCCGGTCTTTTTCGTGCCATTGTCGGTCGCCGCGCAAGGCAGGCACGACGCCGGTCAGCCGCGCTGCAACTTGCACTTGCTGGCCTTCGGCGACTGCTGCACAGCGCGCATCGATGGCCGCTTGGGCGATGCTTACCGCGTCGGCTAGCCAGCGGCGCGCGTCAGGCTGTTCAGGCTCGCAACTGTACAGTTGGGCTTGCAACGCCAGCCAATCGCCAAAGGGGACAGCCAAGCCCGGCGTCCACTCACACGGCACCACCACCCGCACCGTTGGTGCGCCTTCGGCCAACAGCGTCCGGATCTCGTCTTGTCGCTGCGGCCACGCTTCGCCTGCTGGGCGCGCGCGATCGTAGCCGTCGCAGGTCAGCAGCAACGACACGTGCACCCCTTGCGGCGATCGATGCAGCCGCAGCGGAAACAGGCGACACGCGACCGGCTTGGCGGCTGCGCCATGCTCGCGGTGGATGTCGCACAGTTGATCGTCGCCTTGCGCAACACACCGTTGGTCGTCACCGCGGGCCATGCCGATGTGATCGTGGCCGCCGAGATGCACGACCTCAAATGGATCCTCGTCCGCCGTGTTTTTGCCTAGCCGTTGCAGTTGGCCTTGCCGGACCCTGCTGCCAAAGGTCAGATCGGCCACCCGCCGGTGGTCGGCCGGCAACAGCGGACCCAGAAACGAGGCACCGCAGCAAGTGCCGGTGCCCTGGCAGCGGTGACGCGGCGGATCGCGACCCGGTGGCCAGGCAATGTCTTCTTGGGCCGCATCCTGACGGCACTGGCGCGCAAAGGCCTCGCGCTCCAATTGCAGCGCCACCCGAGCCTGGCTGCGCTTGCCCTGCAGCACGTACAGGCGCGCCAGTGCGCTGAGTTGCACTGTGATGTGATCGGCGCTGACTTTGGTGGTCTTGGCAAGCTGCGCCGCCGTGCCGCCCTGTGCCAAGGCGCGCACCAGACGCGCGTCTGCATCGCCCAGCTGGATCACGCGCTTGAGCGCCGCATCGACCAACTGCCACTGGCCGGTCAGAGCATGCTCGACCACAAGGCCACTGCGCAGCCGGTAGACGGCCACGGTCGGCTAGGCTTTGGTCTTGTCGCCGACATCGATGCCGATGTCGGGGATCGAGAACTCGTCCTCTGTTAGCGCTGGCGGTGCCTTGGACGCCGCGCTTGCCGCAGGCAGCAGCCCCATCTTGGCCTTGAGCGCCAGCAGGGCGTCGCTCGGACCCTTGGTCTGCTCGAGCTTCTTGAAGCGATCTTCCAAGCTGGACCCCGAAATGTCGCCAGCCAGCTCGCCCGCCGCCGCCGCCTCGGCTTCGCTCTGCTCGACCTTCTCTGCCATGCGCCCAAAGGCGTCGAACGCCGAGTTGTCGTTGAGGCCGGCCATCGTGTTCTGGATGGTCTTTTGCGCCTCGGCGCGCTTGGCCCGGGCGATCAGCAGATCTTTTTTGCGCTTGGCTTCGTCGATTTTTTCGTTCAGTTGCAGCAGCGCAGCCCGCAGTTGCTCAGAGGCCTGCTTTTGGGCGGCCCATTGGCCTTTGAACGCTTCAGCCAGGTCCGCCTCGGACTGCTGGCGCTTGAGCGCCTCACCGGCCAAGCCGTCGTCGCCGGCTTGCACAGCCAGCATGGCCTTGCGCTCCCACTCGCCCGCGCTCTGCTGGGCGGCGGTCATCTTGGCGTACAGGCGCTTCTCGTCAGCGATCGCCACCGCGACCATCTTCTTGGCCTCGATGAACTGGTCGCGCATGTCGATCAGCAGCTGGTTGAGGATCTTCTCAGGATCTTCGGCCTTGGCCACCATCGCGTTGATGTTGGAGCGAACCAAAAGGCCAATGCGGTCAAACAAGCTCATGGTAGTTCCTCAGTTTGAAGGGTTGCGGGGCAGCTAGGCGTGCAGCATGGCCAAGAATTCGTCGCGGTGCTCGACGATCGCCAGAGTCAGCGAGTCGAGCGCAGCATCGAATTCGTTTTGGTCGAGGTTTTCGGCCTGCATCACTTCGACGGCCACAATCGCGTTGCCTTCCAGCGCGTAAGCGCCCTGCAACATGTCGGTGGCGTTGAGCTGCAGCAGCCGCCGCAGCAGCTTGACGGCGCGCTCCGCTGGCAGCTCGCTTGCCAAGTCGAACAGCTTGACCCGGAACAGCACCAGCGGATCGGTGTGGTGCACCACAATCTGCGCGCCACCCCACTGCGGGTCACGCAGCACCCAGGTGCCCGGGCTGACCTGCTCTGCGCTGAAATTGCTTGCTAAAATATAGCGTTCGATGTCATCGTGGCTGCGTGCCATGCCTTGCCTCGCTGGACAATGGGGAGCAGGCGGGCCAATGGAATCAGCCCACGCTGTGGTCGACGCGGTGCTCTCGGCCGTGCCCCGTGCACGCCATGCCCTCGTCGACGGCCGGAGCATAAGGCGGGCGGGCCGACTGCGCAACCGACGCGACTGGCCGCGATCTCCCGCTTTGAGCGCATCTCTGCGTCACTGCGTCGCGTCTCTCGCTGCGGCGTACCAGAGTACGCCTCGCTCTTTCAGCTCCTTGTTCCTTGATCTGCATCTCAAATCGGGAGCCGCGGGAGATTTGTGTGGGGAATTGGGGCTGGCGAATTGCACGCACCCACCGCGCTGGTTAGGCTTGGGTCGTGGCCACCCTGGCCGCACGCGCAGGTGCTTGAAGTGACACGCTGGCTGCCTACCCAGACCTTGAGTTTTGCGCTGCTCGGCTGCGCGCCCCACCAAGCACCCGAGCCAGCGCCGCAGCCTGTGGCGCCAGCGGCCGCGTCGTCGCTGGCCCAAGTGCTCGAGCAGGTGCAGCGCGAGCAAAAGGCGTTCGAAGCCATCCACGAACAAGGGCAGCGGACGGCCAAAGCGCTGGGCACGCTCAACGGCAAGCTCCAGTCGCGCGGCTATTTCCGGCGGGTGCCGGCCCAGCCGGCGCTAGAGAGTCTGGAGGGCCAACTGCGCTCGCTGGCGATCAAGAAGCTTCTGGTCTTGCAGCAGTTCGAGCCGACCTTGCCCAAGCCAATGCCGCCCGCCGTCGCGACCGTGCTCGGGCCGGGCGAGCGTTGGCAGCCGACGCTGGACCAGTTGCGCGGGGTGATGCACCTGCGCCTCGATATCGGTGGCCGACCTGATGAGATCGCGGCGTTTGTCGATGCGCTGCCCAGCGAGGTCGACCGCATGGTGGTGGTGACGGGGACGGCGCCGCTGGCTGGCGGTACGCGATTGCTTGCGGAGGCCTATTACGAATTGCCGCTGCCCCAGCCCGAAGTGCGGCTGGTGTGGCCGACGCTTGCGGAGCGTTTGAGCGCCGCGGGGCTGGTGGAGGCTGACCCCAAGGTGGCGCAGCATCCGCTTCTGGCGCAGCTCAAGACCCAGGTCGAGCTGGGCCAAAATCGGCTGCCGGATGTGCGGCGACTGCTGGTCATCAGCGCCGATCTGGCGCGCTGGTTGCTGCGCTGGCAGCTGTTTGAAGAGCGCGGCCGGGCCGAGATGGAAGTCAGCGGCAAGAAGCTGCTGGGCCTGTAGCCCGAGCCCGCCACCCGCCCGGGCTGCTATTTACACAGGCCAGCGGTGCAAGCCTTGCCGGTGCCGCACGCGCCGCCGTTTGGCGCAGCGCTGTGGCTGCAGCCCGCGCCCGGCGTACAAGCGTCGGTGGTGCACGGGTTGAAGTCGTCGCAGTTGGGCCCGGGCGGCAGCACGATCAGGCGCACAGCGTCAGAATTGGCCTCGAGCTCGCCCAGTGAGCCATAGCCCAGCCAACCTTCGCCAAACTGAATCAAGCCCCGCAGCACGTCGCGGCCGGGGCCGCCGAAGTACCAGGCCTTGAGCGGCTTGTCGTCGGCCCCGATGATCCAGATGGCTGCGTCGGTCTGGAAGCCTTTTTCGCTGGTCGAGCCCGTCCACCCGGCCGCGGCGACAGAGCCGTCAGGCAAGACGCGGATCATCTCGAGCCGAGAGGTCTTGGTGCCGACAAATGTCGGGGCCTGGGGCGTGATCGCGGGAAAAATCGTCAACGCCGTGGCTGCACCGGTGGCGTCGATGCGGGCGAGCACCGCTTGGTAGGCCTTGGCCGTCGGTTGGCCGGCGTCGCAGCCGCCGCCCGCGACAGACGAGCCGTCTGCGAGCACGGTCACTGACGCAAACAACGTGTTGCTGGTGTCCTTGGACAGCGCGGTTTGCTTGACGATCCCGCCATCGGCGCCACCGACCCGGGCCCACAGGCCGCGGATGTTGCCTGCGACGTCGTCTTGGCCCACGGCAATGACATCCTTGCCGGCCACCGCGACATCGAACAAGGCGTCGCTGCCCGCGCCGCCGACGAAGTTGGACCACACCGGGTTGCCGTCGTAGTCCAGCCGGGCCAGCCACCCGTCTAGCCCATTGCCAGAGGCCCCGGGGTCGTAGCCGGAGCCGACCACCACCACGTCGGATTTGCTCAAGATCGCCACGCCTTCGAGCTTGGCGGACTGGGTGCCGACCTGCAACAGCTTGCTGGCAATCGTTGAGCCGTCGAGCAGGCTGATGCGCAAGTACCACGCGCCGGTGACACCGGGCTTGGCGGTCAAGCCTGCCGAGCCGACCGCCACGACTTCGTTGCCCAAGACCTGAACCGACTGCAGCAGGCTGGGCGCGTTGCCCTCGACTGCGGTCTTTTCCCACTTGAGCTGGCCCAGTTTGTCAAAGCGCGCGACATAGCCGCGCAATTCGCCGAGCTTGGCTTCGCGGGTGCCGACCACCACGTAGCCGCCGTCGGCGGTTGCGGTCACGTCGGTGCCGACGTCGATGACGGTGGTCGCCTCGCTGGCCATGCCCACCACCAGCGTGTCTTTGGGCGGCACGCAGCTACCGGACTTGTCACAACTCTCGCCGATCGAACACGGCTCGCTGTCGTCACACAGCGCACCGGGCTTCAACGTGTTCTTGCACTTGCCGTTGGGGCAGGTGTCGCTGGTGCACAGGTTGGCATCGTTGCACGGTGCTAGGTTGGCGGCGCTGCACAGCTTGGGTCCGCAGGTGGTGCTGACCGGATCGCATTGCTGAGCCGCGGTGCAGACGCTGTCGTCCAGGCACTCAATACACTTGCCGGTCATGGTCTTGCAGCCCACCAGCACGTAGGCGTTGCTGTCGCCGGCAAAACCGGAGATGCGCAGGTAGTACTTGGTCGCTTCATCCGCGGTGTACGTGAATTGCTCGGGCGCCTTCTTGGTGGCGGCAACGGCAACGGGCGCCGCAAACTTGTTGACCTTGTACAAGCGCAGGTCCAGATCGCCCACAGTTTGGTCGAATTCGGCCGTCAGCGTCAGCGTCTCGCCTTTCTTGAGATCGATGGCGTACCAGTCCAGTTCGTATGGGCACAGCGACAGGTCTTTGATCCGGCCCATCACCAGCGGCGAGGCGATCTGCGGCGCACCGTTGGGCTCAAAGGCATCCTGAATGCACAACTTGATGACTTCGACCGTGGTCGCATCGGTGTTGTTGAGCTCTTGGCTCTCGACCACCGAGTTGGTTGCATCAGCCGCCACGATCACGTAGGCCGGACCAGGCTTGGCGTCGATCGGCACAATGGCCTTGTCGTCGACACTGGCCGCGGTCTTGCCGGCGAGCCCCGGCATGGGCTTGAGCGACATCAGCTGGTCGCCGGCGTCGAGCTTGTTGTCGCTGGAGAAATAGTAGCCGTACCAGAAGTCGCCCGTTGGATCCTGGCACTCGTTGCTGAGCTTGACGGTCAGGTACACGTCTTCGCCTTGAATCACTTGCGGCGGGAACACGCTTTGGATCTTGGCCAGCAAATCGACGCCCTTGCCGCCATCGACCTTGACGGTGTAGCCAAAGCCCAAGCTCGGCTTGGCGCCTGCCGACTTGTACGAGATCTGCAGGTAGTACAGGCCGTCGGCCGGGGCCGCAAACGCCAGCTTGCCGTTGCCGGCTTGGGTCTTGATTGCCGGCAGCTTGGGGTTATTGAACAGCTTGAGCTGGAACGAATTGCCGGGATGGTTGAAGTCAAAGCTGATCGCCTCGTCTTTCTTCAAGTTGAGCTTGAACCAGTCTTCATCGCCCAAACACAGCGACATAGTCGCAAAGCCACACCCGATCTCTGGCGCAGACGCCGCCGAGTTGTTGGACTCATACGGGTCAGCGACGCAGACATCGGTTGGATCGGGCTCACCCACGTTGACATTGAGCTCGTAGTCATACGGCACGGCCGCGCCACCTTCGGGCAGCACATAGGTGTGGATGTAAAACACGCCGCCCGCCTGCACGAACGGAATTGTCGCTTGGCTGTTGACCGCGGTCGCCGAACCGGCGATGACACCACTCTTGCTGGCATCGATGATCTGCAGTCCAACCAAGCCCTTGCCTGGCGCGTACTTCCAATTGAGCTTGACCGACAGCGCCTTGCCGGTCGGCACGGAGATCGCAAACCAATCCTCCAGCCCTGGGCAAATATTGAGCTTTTGGATCAAGCCACCAGTCGGCGGCAGCGTCGCCGCGTCGTCGACCGTGTGATTGCCGGAGTACGCATCTGGCTGGCAGACCAACTGGCTATTGAGCGATAACATATTGGAAGCGCTCAAATTATTGTTCTCGTTGGTCTCGGCGACCGCCGAGGACACATCGACGCTGGCCAGCACGTAGTACGGCCCGCCCGGCACCACCGGCAGGATCAGGTTTTGCGCCACGTCCTGGGCTTCGGCCGCGCCAATGCCCTTGTCGAACACCAGATCTTTGATGACCGGATCGCTCTGATCGACTTTGCTATCGACCGACAGCGCATAGCGAATCGTAAATGGGCCCGCAGGCTTGTCGCCCAAGTTGGTCAGCTTGAGCTTGGTCTTGATCATGGCCCCGGGAAAAGTCGCCGAGGGCGCGATGGTCAGCGCGCCCGCAAACAAATCGACGCCAGCCGCTGGCGGCACCGCTTGCACCTGTAGGGTGTACTGGGCCTGGCTGCCGTTGCTCTTGGGCTGGATCTGGATGTAGTGGGTGCCGCCCACTGGCACCGTGAGCGCCGCCGACTTCTTGACTGCGGACTGCAGCTTCTGGGCGTCGAGCACCGTTTTGCCGTCCGGGCCATAGATCAGGATGTCCAGATCGGCCGGAATCGGCGTGGTGGCATACAGCGGCGTCGCGACCAGCGTCGCAAACAGCGAGTTGCCCTTGGGCACGTCGATCTTGAACCAGTCTTCATCGCCACAGGAGCCAAAGCCCTGAGCGGCGCCTGCGCTGATCGGGGCCGCCGCAGCTTGGGTGTTGTTGTTGGCCGGCGCTTCGTCGAGCTTGTCCTCAAAGCATCCGCCCTTGGCGCCGCTGATGGTGATCTGGCCGACCGACGCAGCGTTGTTGTTGTTCTTGTTGGTCTCTTTGGCGTTGGCGCCCTTGGCATCGAGCATGACGCAGACATAGTACTTGTCGATGTTGTGGTCCAAGCCCAGCGGCAAGGTGACGACGTCGCTGATGTCTTGATCGGACAGAGCGTCAATGCCGCCCGAGATCACCTCTTTGATCAGCACATTGCCGCCGGTGTTGACCAGGCTCGGCCCGCACTGGTTGGTGGTCGAGAGTGCAATCCAGGTGGTGTAGGCCGCAGCGCCCGTGGTGCCGGCGTTCTTGATGCTGTAGCCGAGCTTAAATGTCTCGCCCGCCACCGCTTTGGCCGGATGGAAGCCGATGTCGCTGGCCGACAGGTCGACGTTTTGCGTCGCTGTGATGATCAACTGGTCAAACACACCGACATTGTTGCCTTCATCCAGTTCCGCCACCTGGTTATCCGGATCAAGTCGCAAGTACACGAAGTAGTTCTTGATCGGCGTCTGCACCGAGATGCTGACCAGCTCTGTGCCGGTCTTGGTTTCGCCGGCAGCAAAAACGGGCAGGGTAAAATTCTTCTGGTTGCTCAGGCATGTCTCTTTGTTGAACGCCTTGTACGGGCAAAAGTAGATCGCAGCCACCGAAGGCTGGCCGAGCGGCAGGTTGCCACTGTTCTTGACCGACCACTGGACGCCGACCTGCCCGCCCAAGAACGTGCCCTTGGGCTTGACCGCCATCGTCTGCAGATCCAGATCGACGCCCTGCTTGATCAGCTTCTTGACGATGAGCTTGCCCACCGACACGGCTTCGTTGTTGCTTTCGTTGGTCTCGTCCGCGGAGTTCATGACGTCGACCTTGGCGATCATGGAGTACTCGCCATCGGCGAGGTCGGGCAAAGACGGGGCATAGCTGATGGGAAACGAGGTCTTGCCGCCCAGCTTGAGCAGGTTCGAAGTCGACAACTTGGTCAGCATCTTGTCGACTTGTGCCGGATCCTCGGTGCAGACATTGGTCTTGGGATTGCACACCTCCTTGAGCGCAAAGTCATAGTCCAGCTTCTTGTCGAGCGACAGAAACACCGCGAACTTGATGGACTTGGCGTCGCCGTCGCCGATGTTGTTGATTTCATGCTCATACGGCAGCGAGTCGCCGGGCGAATAGTTGATCGCGGCGTTAAATGTCGGCGGCGTCACGGTCAGGTCCGGCTTGGCCCCGACTTTGGTGTCGATCTTGAGCAGCGTTGTCGCGGAACCGAAATTGTCGGCACGGTTGGTTTCGTTGAGCAACTTGTCTGGGTCGACCACGACGTGCACGTAGTAGTCGCCATCGGCCAAATCCTTGCTCGGCAAGACAAACGTGTAGGGCTTGAAGTTTTTGGCTTCGGTATCCCACGGGTAGTTCAGGACAGCGACTGTCTCTTTGCCCGACTCCATGCTCTTGATCTTGGCGGTGTGGACCTTGATCGCGGTGTCATCAAACGTAGATGTGCCTGACAGGTAGGCGTCAATCTCAAATTCGGTCTCGATCGCATCACCGGTGTTTTCGACCGAAAAAGTGAGCGACACATCGGCGCCGAGCGCAACCGTGGGGCTCGAGACCAGATCGACCTGCGACAGGGCCAGTGACACCGGGTCCTTGACTGCAACGGTGACCTGAGTCTCAGCGCGATACTTGTTGGATTTGTACCAGATCACGCTGACTTTGACTTGGTACGAGCCCTTGTAGGCGAACTCATGGGCGACGTGATCGCCGTCGGCTTCGGCGGGCAGTGCCAGATTTTTCTCCAGAATCGGGCTTCCGTCTCCGAAGTCCCATTTAATGAATACTTTTTCGCGTGCGACACCCTCGAACGTGACCGTAAACTCCGCGGGCAACGGCGCATTGCCGCTGTCAGGCTTGGCCACCAACTTGGCGGTGATCTTGGGCGGTTGCTCGATGTCCGGCGCCGCGTCGGCGTCCGACTCTTCGCTGTCTGCGCTGGACACTTCGGCTTTGGACCCGGTGTCGGGCGTCGCCGCGGTATTGCCCGTACAAGCGGCGCCGCCCGCCAACGCAAGCGCGCTGGCAACCAGCCACAGCCCCAGACGCGGACTCTCGCCGCACAGCACCGACAGTTTCGTGTTCAAAAACATCGCTATGTGGCTCCGTTGCAGGCAAAAGTAGCGGGGTCAGCATCTCGGCGCCGCGACGCACCAGAGCGCGCGGGTGAACCAGTGACTTTACACCATCGGTCGTTGCGAGCGCCAGTACCGCAGAACGACCGGAGTGGGCCGCGTCACTGCAGGGCTATCGCAAGAACCGCAAGTCCTGATTCGGCTTCACCCCGCCGCCGTGGTGGCCCACGGCGACGTCCCGAGTGGGAGAGAGACCTGACATTGCCCACTTGCGCTGTTTTCGGTCGATTGCTTCACCACAGCGACCGGGCGCTCCAAATTTTGGGACGCCCCCGCTTGTTCGACAATTGCCATAATTGCTGGGTCTTCCCTCTCTCACTCGGGAGAGAGACGCTCGCCGGCGCAGCCGAGCGAGCGGGGTGAGGCCGGATAACCGTCGCCGAATCGGCTGCTTGCCGTTCTTGCGACCGCCCTGCGCGTCACTGGCACGCGGATAGGCAAATGGCAGCAGTCGCCCTATGCTCAGGCCCATGCACGCGACGGCCCAGGTCCAGATTCCGGCCACGCCCGCCAGCGACGCGGCGGCGGCGGTGGTGGCACGGCTGCGCTTGGCCGGCTACAGCACGTTTTGGGTCGGCGGATGCGTCCGCGATCTGCTGTTGGGGCGGCAGCCCAAGGATTACGATGTCGCGACCGCGGCCACGCCCAAGCAGGTGACCGCCCTTTTCGCCCAAGTGGTGCAGGTCGGGGCCTCGTTTGGCGTGGTTCGGGTGCGTTGGTCTGGCCCGGACGGCGTGCCCGTCGAAGTCGAAGTCGCGACTTTTCGCGCCGATGGACCGTACAGCGATGGGCGTCGGCCCGACAGTGTGCGCTTCACCGATGCCCGCGAAGATGTGCTGCGCCGCGACTTCACCCTCAACGGGCTACTGCTCGATCCGCTGGCGGGGCCCAGCTGCGGGCAGGTGGTTGACTGGGTGGGCGGGCTGGCTGACCTAGATCGGCGCGTGCTACGGGCGATCGGCGAGCCAGCCCAGCGGTTTGGCGAAGATGCCCTGCGCCTGCTGCGCGCGCCGCGCTTTGCCGCCCGGTTTGGCCTGAACGTGGAGCCGGCCACGGCTGCGGCCATTCGGGCCCTGGCCCCCACGCTCCGTATCGTGTCGGTCGAGCGTATCCACTTGGAAGTGCTGGCGATGCTGCTGGGCCCCGAGCCGGGCCGGGCGCTGTCGCTGCTGGTCGACTTGCAGCTCGCGGCCGCCCTGTGGCCGGTGCTGACGGCGTGGGACCCGGCGCTGTGCCGTGCGATTGCCCGTGCCGAAGGCTTGTCGCTTCTGGCCGAGTCGCACCATGCCGGAGCGCTGCCCGCGTGCAACGCCGTCGATCCGATGCTCGCCGTGGCGTCGCTTGCGGGCGACGCGGTCGCCTGGCCGGCAAGCCAGGAGTATGCCGCCAGCATATGCTTGCCGCGCCTTGCGGACTTGGCGGTGCGCCGAGTCCTGACGCTGGCCCACGGCTGTCCGCTGCGCGATCCAGCGCCCGCGCCTTGGTCGCCGGTGGTGGCGCGCTGGTTGCGTGACCCGTGGGCCGACCACGCGCTGGTGTTGCTCGCGGCGCGGCAACCGACCCAACCTTGGCCACAGTGGCGGGCGCTGCGGGCGGCGTGGCCGCTGGCGGCGGCTTTCCCGGCTCTGGGTTTTGATGGCGACGATCTGCAGCGCTGGGGTTATCGGCCTGGTCCGGCGTTCAAGCAGGCGCTGGCCGCGGCCGAAGACGTCCGCCTAGCCGGTGGTGACCTGCCAGCCGCCGAGCAGGCCGCCCGCGCCATCCTCGCGCTCAATGCTTGAGGTCGTTGGTCTTGGTGCGTCCCAGCCGCAGTTGCCCCGTTGCGCGCGCAACTTGGCTGTGCTGGCAAGCCGCCGGTGCCGCGTCTTTGGCCGGACAATGCGCACACCCCTGTTCGCGCCGCAAGCGCCGCGCGAGCCAAAGCACCGCGGTCGCGACAATCAGCCCTGGGACAAGCCAGTCCATCAGGTGTAGCCCCAGGCGCGGCCGAGTTGGAACACGCCAAACGAGGCCAGCCAGGCCAAGCCGTTGAGGTAGCCAAGGGCAAACAGCGGCCACCGCCAGCTGCCGGTTTCGCGCCGCATCGTGGCCAAGGTGCTCAGGCACTGCATCGCGATCGCGAAGAACACCATCAGCGAGATGCCCTTGAGCGGCGTCAGTCCGCCGGACTTGGTCATCGCCTGACCGACATCGGCCGCAAACGCATCGTCGACGTCAGCGCGGCTGCCTTTGCCGTAGACCTGCGCCATCACCGGCACCAGCACCTCGCGCGCCGCCAGCGAGCCAATCAGCCCAATGCCGATCCGCCAGTCAAAGCCCAACGGCGCAATGGCCGGCTCAAGCGCTTTGCCCATCCGCCCAGCGATGCTGTGCTCCAGCCGCACTTGCGACTGCCGTGCCGCGATCGCGCCCTCTTGGTCCGCCTGCGCGACCCCGACCATGGCTGCATGGCGCGCCACGTCGTCCAAGTCGCTGCGTGGAAAGCTCATCAGCGCCCACAGCACCACCGACAGCGCCACAATGGTTGCGCCCGTTTGGGTCACGAACAGCCGGCCACGCTCCCACAGCACCCGCGCAAGGTTGGCCGGTCTCGGCCAGCGGTAGGGCGGCAATTCCAGCACCAGCGGGGCGCCGGCGCCCGGCAGAACGGTGCGTCGCAGCACCAGCGCCACGAGCAGTGCCAGCACAAACCCCAGCAAGTACATGGCCGTCACGATCAGGCCACCGACCGCGATCACGCCACCAATCTTGGGCACGTGGGCGAACACCGCCGCGGTCACCAGCGTGTACACCGGCAACCGCGCTGAGCACGACATCAGGGGCGCAATTAGGATCGTCAGCAGGCGATCGCGCGGATCGCCAATGGTGCGGGCGGCCAAAATTCCCGGCACGGCACAGGCATACGACGACAGCAGCGGCACAAACGCCTTGCCGGGCAGGCCTGCTTTGGCCATCAACCGGTCGACGAGGAAGGCCGCGCGCGCCAGATAGCCGCTGTCTTCCAGCAAGGCAATCCCGAGAAACAGCACCAAAATCTGGGGCAGGAACACCAAGGTGCCGCCGACACCTGCCAGCAGACCATCGACGACCACTTCGCGCAGCAGACCCGCCGGCAAGTGATCGCCCACCACCGTGGCGACTGCGCCCATGGCAGCGTTGACGGCGTCGGCCATGGGCGTCGCCCAAGCAAACACCGCCTGAAAAAGCAGCGCCATCGCCAAGCAGAAAAGCACAACACCCAACAGCGGATGGAGCAGCACGTCGTCGACCCTGTCCGAGGTGCTGCGCCGATGCTGCGCGTCGCGCCGCACACACCCGGCAACCAGCGCGTCGATCCGCGCAAAGCGCTCGTTGACCAAGCGCCGGCGGACATCGCGTCCCGGGGCGGGATCGCGGGGCAGCGCCGCATGGAGCCGCGCGCCCAAACCCGGCATCAGCGCGTCGGTGAGCGCCGGATCGGCGGCCAGCCACCACGCGATCTCGCCATCACTGGCGCTGATGAGCTGTGGATCGACGGCGCGCGCCGCCTCAAGCGCGGTCTGGACCTCCAGCGACCAGTTGGTCGGCGCAACCTGGCCCAGCTCAGGCCGGTCGGCTACAGCTTCCACCGCCTGCCGCAGGTCAGTCAGGCCTTCGCCCGACCGCGCCACAATCGGCATCACCCGGCATCCCAAGGTAGACTCTAGCCCAACAACGTCGATGTGCCAGCCACTTGCGCGCGCAGTGTCCATCAGGTTGAGCGCCACCACGACCGGCAGGCCAAGCTCAGCGACTTGCAGTACCAGCAGCAGGTTGCGCGCCAAGTTGCAGGCGTCGACCACCACCACCGCCACCGACGGCCGCGGGCCATACTGACCGACCAACGCGTGGTGCGCGATCTCCTCCTCTGGGCTGTGCGCGACCAAGCTGTAGCAGCCCGGCAAGTCTTGGACTTGCCAAAGCCGCGACGGGCCACGGTGGCTGCCGCGTTTGGACTCGACAGTGATGCCCGGGTAGTTGCCCACCGCGGCGTTGGCACCCGTCAGCCGGTTATACAGCGTGGTCTTGCCGGTGTTGGGGTTGCCACACAGCGCGACGGACAGGGCGGGCGGCGCTGACGAGTCGCCCGATGGCAGAGCGCTCATGTGTGGCGCAGGCCCAGCGGGCGTGGCTTGGCTCATCCGCGCCTAACTCTGGCGCGCGGCAGACAGTTGCACGGCGATGGTCGCCGCTTCTGCGTGGCGCACGGTCAGCAAGTAATCGCGCACCCGCAGCAAGATCGGCCCGCCAAATGGTGCCCGCCGCACCACCTGCACCCGTGCTCCCGGCGTCAGGCCCAGCTCGGCCAGCCGATCGCCTAGCGCATCGAGCCGACTGACCGCCGTGACGATGCCTGCTTGGCCAACCCGACACAGATTCAGTGTCGAAGAGCTGGCGTCGCCGCCGATTGCATCGTTGGGCAAGGCAGTTGGGTCCTGCACGGCCTCATTGCGGCCTTCAGTCGGCATGTCGAGTGCAATTGCAAGCACTTGCGAGTCCGGTTTGGGCGCCTCTGCTTCGGCACCGACCGTCATATGATAACGAAATTCATTTTCAACAGCAAGCTGCGTTGCCGACCCAATGTCGCTGCCGTGTCACGCAATGGCTGTCGGTACGGGGGCAACGTCGTCGACGGGCGCCGCGGCCGCATCGTCTGGAGCCTCCTGCACCGCAAAGGCTACAGCTGCGACTTGCACAACTTCTGGCTCTGGCACGAGCGCTGGCGCTTCCTGCACCTCCGCCTGCGGTTGTTCTGCTGGTTGTGCTGGTTCTGCGGCTTGCGGGGCCTGTGCCAGTGCGGCGTCAGCTGCCGACCGCGCGGCTGCCCGGTCGGCGTCGCTGGCCGCAAAATCGGGCGCAGGAGCAGCGAGGCCAGGATCTTCGCCCAGTTCCGCTGCGCCGTGGTCCTGACTGCCCGGGTCCTCTTCGCCCTCTTCGCCGTAGCCGGCCGGTGGCTGCCAATCTGGGCGCTCGCGGCCGTGCTTGAGGCGGTACAACTCGTCTTCAGCCAGCTCCAGCGCGCCCATGGTCATGATGTAGGCCTGCCGATTGTGCTCCTGCTTGCGATCGAGGATCCGCAGCTCCAGCTCGCGCTGAAACACCAAGTGCTTGAGGTGCTCGCGCTGGTCCAGCAGCTTGGCAATAAACTCTTGGTCTTTGCTTTCCTGACGGGCGGCCCGCGCCGCTTCGCGCTCGGTGCGCGCCTGCTCTGCTTCAGCCTGCCGCGCCGCGCGCTCTGCCTCGAGCTCCGCCCGCCGCAAGGCCGCTTGTTCGGCCCGCTCGGCCTGCTGCGGGTCATCGGCGAGCTCGACTGGCTCTGCCCGCACCGGCTCGGGCACCGGCGGAGGTGCTTGCGGTGCT
The DNA here is from genome assembly GCA_947499075.1 of Myxococcales bacterium. Lineage (GTDB taxonomy): Bacteria > Myxococcota_A > UBA9042 > UBA9042 > UBA9042 > SXRM01. The sequence goes on along the minus strand of CANMNA010000010.1, from coordinate 21,852 downwards.
GGCGCCGCGACGGCTTTCTTGCTTGGCATCTGTAGCGCCGCTGCCAACTCTTCGACACGCGCCTCGGCCCGGCGCAGCTTGATTTGGGTCTCGTGGTCTTCTTGCTCGGCGCGCTTGAGCGCCGCATGCAACCGCTTGACTTCCTCTTTGGCTGCGACGGCTTGGGCCTTGAGTTCCTTGGCTGCTTTGTCTTCCTTGGCGGGCCCGCCGTCGCGCGGCGCATCGGCCTTTTTGCGCGCCGCTTCGGCCCGATCGGCCTCTTTGCGGGCGTCGGCGCGGGCCTTGTCGGCTTCGTCGCGCAAGCGCTTGATTTCGTCGTTGAGCTTGGACTGTGCGGTCCACAAGTAGATCGCCAGCGCCCCGCACACTGCGGCGACGATAGCCAAAGTCATCGAATTCATAAACCACCTGGTCGTGCGCAGGCGTTGGGCCGCCGACAGGGCAAGTCCCGCCTGCGCGGGGCGCGGTGTAGCACGATGGTACGCCGCAGACAACCAACTTGCTTGTCTTTTCACCGACGGGTCTTGCGGTTGGCAGGTCGCTGGGCCACACTGACCCCCTGTACTGGAGGCCCTTGTGTCCGAGCGCGACGCCGATCTGATTGCGACTGAGGTGGCCGGTGGCGGCCATTCGCCTGCCGTGCCGCTGTCGCTGGAGGCCTGGCTCACCCGCGTCGACGAAGAGATCGTGCGCGATCGCCAGCGTCCGACCAAGCAGCGGCGGCTGATTGCCCACATCCTGTTTGAGCATCGGCACCTCAACGTAGAGGAGCTGCACCGGGCAGTGCGGACACGCGACGGGTCGATCGGCTATGCCACGGTGTACCGCACGGTTAAGCTGCTGGAGCGCGTGGGCTTGGTCCATGCCGGCCAATTCGGCGATGGCACGGCGCGCTACGAGGTCGCGATTGGCGACGAAGACCACCACGACCACCTGATCTGCAGCCGCTGTGCCCGGATTGTCGAGTTTGAGAACGAGGCGGTCGAAGCCCTGCAACGGCAGATCGCCGCCAGCCATGGCTTTACGCTCACGGCCCATCGCATGGATTTGTTTGGCTTGTGCCCGGACTGTCAGTTCAAGGCGAAGTAGCGGCGCCTTGTCGCGGTTGCCTGAGTCCGGTCGCCGGTACTCGGCCGCCTGCGCCCGGTCGCCGTGTCCACTGCAGCGCACTAGCAGAGGACACGGTCAGCGCACTAGCAGAGGACACGGTCAGCGCGAAGATGCTCACTAGCCCGGATTAAAGACGAACGGCCACTGAATCACGCACACACCCGCTTCCGGCTTGAGGAAGCGGACGCGGCGGATGGTGCGCAGCACGCAGTCGGTGACAGAGCTGTTCTTCATGGTGTCATCGACGATCTTGTCGTTGCTCACCGAGCCGTCGCCGGTAATCGTCCATTGCACCACGACTTTGCCCGACAGGTCAGGTTTGGCCATCAGCTGGGTCTCGTAGCAGGCACGCAAGCTTGCGGCGCGGTTGCGCACGTTCTTGCTGATGTCGCCTTTGTCGCAGCCGCCGGTCGATTGGCCCTGGGCGATGTTGAGCTTGGCCACTTTCTTGGCGCTGCGCTTGCCGATGCCGATGTCGGCGTTGCGGCCGGTGCCGCCGCCGGTGTCGATCGAGCCCAAGCCGTGCAAGCGCCCGGTGCCATCGCCGCCGCCGCCTGAGCCGGTGCCCTGAAAGCCCATGCCGCCGGAGCCGTGGCCGATGACGAGCTCAGACCCTTCGCCGCCCATCGCCACCGCCATCTTGCTGTTAATCGCGCCGGTGTCGCCGGCCATGATGTTGCCCAAGGCGCCGGTCATCGCTTGTGCGCCGGACAACGCCTTGGCGATGCCGATGTTCTTGACGTCGATCTTGTCGCGCATCGGCCCGTCCATCCGCGGGACTTTGCTCTTCTTGTTCGGGTCTTCCTTGGCGTCGCCAAACTTGCCCTCTTCGCCGCCGGCCTTCTTGGATGTGGTGTCCTCGTCTTGGCCTTCGGGCTTGATCTCTTCTTTGGGCTCTTCTTTCTCTTCGACTGCGACTTCGATCAAGCCACGGTTCTTCTGGGCCAGCTGCTCTTTGTCCCATTCGTCGTCTTTTTCGTGGGCGACTGAGTTGACGATCACGAACAGCATCAGAAACGCCGACGCGACGACGGCAAACGAGACGTCGAGCGCGGCGTTGCGGCTCTTGGTCGTGCCGACAATGCCGCCGGCTTCGGGTGCTGCGAAATTGAAGGCCAATTCAACGCCATTTTCAAAGGACAGCAGCCCGGAGTCGCCGCGCGAGATCTCCAGCGATCCCAAGCCCGCGGCGTTCTTGGCTTGCCCACCGACGTGGACCTCGCCGCTCAGGCCCTTGGGCACGTCCAGCGTGTACTTGTCCGGGCCGCTCGGCGAAAACATCACGTGACTGGCCAGCCCGTTGGCGGCGATCTGGATCACGTTGGTGTCGCTCTCGCCGATCGTGACCGGCTTGGGGACAAAGAACACCCGCTCGGCCACGGTCTGCTCATTCCACTCGACCGCCACCCGCAAGAACCGCTCGCCTTCTTTGTATTCGTCAAACGCCGCCAGCGCCGTCAGACCACCCAAGAAGGTGAACACACTGCCCAATACCAGCCAAACTAGGCCGTTCATGTGGATGTAAGTCTCGTTGATCAGGCTGCCATTTTCAGCGCAGAACGGCAGATCTAGGCCCTTGCACGGCACTAACGCGTACACGTTGTCAAAGGTGTGCCAGGCCAGACCGATCTGCACCACGCTGAACAGGATCAAGCCCCAGCCCATCTTGCGCTTGCGCTGTTTCCAGATCAGAAAACCCAGTGCCAGACCGGCGATCGCGAGCAGGGCCGAAATCTGGCCGGTCAGCAACTGAATGCCGCCAATTGCTCGGTAATTGAACTCTTCGATGTACACCGTCGAGAACAGGTTCTTCAGCGCCCCACCTTCGGAGTCCGGCATGCCGCCGCCCATCCCCAGGTTGGTGCCGAACAATGCCAAAAGGCAGCCGATGATAGCGAGAATAGCTCCGCCGCTCATGATTCTCCGCGCGAGACCTGCCCAGACTGGGCGGGCTCGAAAAGCGCAAGGGTCGGTGGCCCAAACATTGGGCGCACGCGACCGGCGCGCGATGCTATGTGGGGGGCGCGCTTGCCGTCAAGCGGCGTTTTCGCGGTCCCTGTATCCGTGGCTGTGGTTGCGTAAGTGTTCATGTTAGTTGGGGTTGAATACAAATGGCCAGGCGATGACGCACACGCCGGCTTCGGGCACGGCAAATGCAATGCGCCGAACGGTGCGCAAGACGCAGTCGCTGACGGCGCTGGAGTCCAAAGTGTCCGAAGTGATCTTGTCGCCGCTGACCTTGCCGTCGGCGCCGATAGTCCATTGGATGTTGACCTTACCGCTGAGATCGGGCTTGTTGAGCAGCGCGATTTCGTAACAGGCACGGAAGGCCTGGGCGCGGGACAGCACGTTCTTGCGGATGTCGGCCTTGTCACATCCACCGCGGGTCTCGCCAACGCCCACGACATTGTGACCGGGTTTGGCGATGCGCTTGCGGCCCAGCGCGACATCGGCCTTGCGGCCGACCCCGTCGTCGGTGCCCGGCAGGTCAAACGCGGTGCCGCGGATAAAACCAGGGCCTTCGGGGCTGCCTCCACCAGATCCGATGTGTCTAAAGCCTATGCCGCCGGACCCATTGCCGATGATCGTCTCCGCGCCTCCGTCGGCGACGGCCATGGCCATCTTGCTGGTGATGATGTCCGTGTCGCCAGCCAGCACGGTGCCCAGCGCCCCTTGTGGGGCCAGCGGCGCCGACAGGGCCTTGGCGAGGCCGATGTCGGCGACGTTGATCCGCTCGCGCGGCGGCCCGTCTTGCTTGGCAATTTTGGTCACTTTGCGCGGATCCTCTCGGGGATCGCCCAGCTTGCCTTCTTCGCCCGACGCCCGCTTGGCCGGCGCCTTGTTGTCGGCCTCGGGGCCAGGCGGCAGCTCAGGCTTGGGTTGCTCGACCTCGGGCAATGCGATCTGGACTTCGATCAAGCCGCGGTTCTTGGGTAACATCGGCTCGCGGTCAGCCGAATCGTCGCGCAGCGGCGGGGCCGAGGCGGCGACCACGAAAAGCACGATCGCCAGTGAAAATAAGGTGGTAAACGATGCGACCAACTCGGCATCACGGCGATGGTGTTGCGGCGTCAGCACCCCCGCTTGCGGCGCGAAAAAGCCCAACTGCAGCTCGGCACCGTTTTCGAACGCCAGTACCATCGTGTCGCCTGCCGTCATCACCTTGCTGCTTGGCGCCGCAATCGCCACGCAGTGTCCATTGAGTTCTAACGCGCCCGTCGCGCCGAGCGGCACCTCGATCCGGTACGTACCCTCGCCAATGGGCAGTGCGAGCGTGTGGGCAGCTAGCCCGGTTGCGGCGACCTGTAGCAAATTGGTGGGATCCTCGCCGATCGTGAGCGGCTGTGGTTTGCGCAGGATGTGCTCGGCCACAATCTCGCCGTTCCACACCATCCTTGCCCGCAAGAACCGCTCGTGGCCGCTGTACACAATCGGCGCAGTCAGCAACCACAGCCCGCCTAGGGCCGCGACCACGCCGCCCGCGACCTGCCACACCACCCCGTTGAGCTGGACCCAGGTGCCCGGCACCAGTCCGCCTGCGCCATCGCACAGACCCAGACCGAGTTTGTCGCACGGCACCAATGCGTAGACATTTTGGTAGGTCAGCCAGGCCAAGGCCAGCAGGCCAAGCGCGCCGCCAAGCACGCCAGCAGCCAACGGCCGCGACTGTTGCCGCCACTGGGCGACGCCCAAACCAGCCACGGTGACGGCCAGCACCAGCGAGACCGCGCCCAGCGAAAGCTGCAGCGCCGCCAGACCGGTGTGATCAAACTCGGCCATGTAGACGGTGGCGAACAGCCATCCGGCGGTCGAAAACTCGTGGGCGGTGCCAAAGCCCAGATTCGGTCCAATCAACGCTACCGCAGCACCGGCTACGGCCAAACCTGCTCCTTGTCGCATCGTACACCCCCCAGCGGGGCGGCAATTGCAAGGATCGCGCGGCCCACAGGCCTGCGACGCTTCACTGTGCGCAACGATCTACCGAACTGGATTCGCTACGCGAAGGCGCGCTGGAGCGCCTGATCGACATCGGCCTGCAAGTCGGCGAGGTCTTCAATGCCGACGCTGAGGCGACACAAGCTGTCGTCGATGCCGATCTCGGCCCGGCGATCCGGCGGAATCGAAGCATGGGTCATGATGCCTGGATGCTCGATCAGCGATTCCACGCCGCCCAGCGACTCGGCCAGCGTAAACACCCGCGTCGCTGACAGAAACGTGCGCGCTTGCGCCAGCCCGCCGTCCAAAAAGACCGTGATCATGCCGCCGCCCGCCGCCATCTGGCGCTGGGCCAGCGCGTACTGTGGATGGCTCGGCAGCCCCGGATAGACGACCTGGCGCACCCGCGGGTGCTGCTGGAGCCAAGTCGCCAGCGCCAGCGCGTTGCTGCAGTGCCGCTCCATGCGCAGGCTCAGGGTCTTCAGGCCGCGCAGCGTCAGCCACGAGTCGAACGGCCCCGGTGTGCCACCGTTGGCGTTTTGGACAAAGGCCAGCCGGTTGCCCAACGCCTCGTCGCGCACGATCACCGCGCCGCCGACGACGTCGCTGTGGCCGCCGATGTACTTGGTCGTCGAGTGGACCACCATGTCGGCGCCCAGATCGAAGGGCAGCTGCAGCGCCGGCGTCGCAAACGTGTTGTCGACGGCGACCAGCACGCCCCGCTGGTGGGCGCGCCGACACAGCTCGGCAATGTCGACCAGCTTGAGCATCGGGTTGGTCGGCGTCTCCAGCCACAGTAGCTTGGTCTGCGGCGTGCACACGGCGTCAAAAGCGGCCGGATCGCGCAAGTCAGCGTACGAAAACAAGATGCCGTGGCGGCGCCAGACCTTGTCAAACTGGCGAAAAGTGCCGCCGTACATGTCGTCCATCGCCACGACGTGGTCGCCCTGATCCAGCAGCGCGACAATGGCATGGGTCGCCGCCAAGCCCGACGAAAAGGCCATGGCGCGGCCGCCATTTTCTAAGGATGCCAACGCGGTCTGCAGCGCATCGCGCGTTGGGTTGCTGGTCCGCGAGTACTCGTGCCCGAGGTGCTCGCCCGGCGCCGGCTGGGCAAAAGTTGAGGTCTGGTAGATCGGCACCACCACGGCACCCGTAACAGCCTCCGGATCCTGACCGGCGTGGATGGCGCGGGTGGCAAAGCGAGCGTGCGACCAGTCGTGCTTGAACGACCGGTGTTCAGTAAATTCGTCAGTCATTTCAGGCTCGTTTGATGGTTAACCGTTGGGATTGGCGGCGTACCAGGCGATGACGCGGCGCAGCCCTTCGGCAAACGACACGTCGCCCACGTAGCCGAGATCACGCTGAATCGCCGTGATGTCGGCCAAGCTGTCGCGGATGTCACCTGCGCGAGGCGGCAGGTGCTGGGGCGCCAACTGGGTGCCAAGTGCGCGGTTGATCTCGTCGACCACGTCGAGCAGCGAGACCCGGGTGCCACACGCCACGTTGTAGACATTGCCCGGCGCGGCCGGTGCGACCATGGCCTTGAGGTTGGCCTCGACCACGTTGTCGATAAAGCAGAAATCGCGCGTCTGCCCACCATCGCCAAACACAGTCGCGGCCTTGCCTTGCTGCATCCACGTCACGAACCGCGGAATGACCGCGGCGTACTCGTTGTCCGGGCTTTGGCGCGGGCCAAACACGTTGAAGTAACGTAGCGCCACACACTGCAGGCCGTAGCACTTGGTCCAGACTTGACAGTACGTCTCGCCAAACAGCTTGGTCGCGCCATACGGGCTGATCGGCTCGGGTGCCATCGTCTCGACTTTGGGCAACACCGGCGTCTCGCCATAAGCCGCTGAGCTCGCTGCGAAAACTACGCGCTTGACGCCCGCTGTCCGCGCCTGCTGTAGCACATACAGTGTCCCGTTGACGTTGACGTCGTGGCTCGATTCCGGGTCCTCCACCGACCGCGCCACGCTGGGCAGCGCCGCTTGGTGCAGCACGTAGTCGGCCCCGCGCATCGCACGCTCGAGCAGCGCACGATCGCGGATGTCGCCTTCGTACAGGTCGATCTTGCCAGCCAGATCAGCCAGGTTGACCCGGCGCCCCGTGCTGAAGTTGTCGATGATCACGACTTGATCGCCGCGGGCGACCAAAGCGTGGGCCAAATTGGAGCCGATAAACCCGGCGCCGCCGGTCACTACTATGCGGGCCATGGCTATTGATTCATGCCGTCGAGAAACGCCTGATTCGTCTCGTACTTGCGGATCTTGTCCAGCAAGAACTCCATCGAATCGATGACGTTGAGTGGGTGCAGCAGCTGGCGCAGCAGCCACACGCGGTTCAGGGTCCGCTCGTCAAACAGCAGATCTTCTTTGCGGGTGCCGCTCTTGTTGATGTCCAGACATGGGAAAATCCGCTTCTCCATCAGCTTGCGATCCAGGTGGATTTCGCAGTTGCCGGTGCCCTTGAACTCTTCGAAGATCACTTCGTCCATGCGCGAACCGGTGTCGATAAGGGCCGTGCCGATGATCGTGAGCGACCCGCCTTCTTCGATGTTGCGCGCGGCGCCAAAGAAGCGCTTGGGCTTGTGCAGCGCGTTGGAGTCGACACCGCCCGACAGGATCTTGCCCGAGGGCGGCACGACCGTGTTGTAGGCGCGCGCCAACCGGGTGATCGAGTCCAACAGGATCACCACGTCGCGGCCGTGCTCGACGAGACGCTTGGCCTTTTCGATCACCATCTCAGCTACTTGGACGTGACGGCTGGCGGGCTCGTCAAAGGTCGAGCTGACCACTTCGCCTTGGACCGTGCGCTGCATGTCGGTCACTTCTTCGGGCCGCTCGTCGATCAGCAGCACGATCAGGTAGACCTCCTTGTGGTTGGTCGCTACCGCGTGGGCCAATTCCTGCAACAGCACGGTCTTGCCGGTGCGCGGCGGCGCCACGATCAAAGTGCGCTGGCCTTTGCCTTGCGGGCACATCAGGTCGACGATGCGCGTCGTAAACGACTTGGTGTGGTACTCGAGCTTGAGCCGCTCGTTGGGGTACAACGGCGTCAGGTTGTCGAACAGGATCTTCTGTTTGGCAACCTCTGGATCCTCAAAGTTGATCTCGTCGACCTTGAGCAGCGCAAAGTAGCGCTCGCCTTCGCGCGGCGGCCGAATCTCGCCGCGGACGGTGTCACCGTTGCGCAAGCCGAAGCGGCGAATTTGCGACGGGCTGACGTAGATGTCGTCCGACCCTGGAAAGTAGTTGTAATCGGGAGAGCGCAGAAAGCCGTAGCCGTCGGGCAGCACCTGCAGCACGCCTTCGGAGAAAATCGCACCTTCCCGGTTGGTCTGGGCTTGCAACAGGGCAAAGATCAGATCCTGACGGTGGGTGCTGGCGGCGTCGTCGATGCCAAATTCGTTGGCCATCACGACCAACTCGGCCATCTTCATGTGTTTGAGATCAATAAGGTTCATGGGTTCACCGAGGGTGGGCTATGGGCCCGCACGGCAGTTCGGACCTGGCTGCTGGGGAGGGCAGCCGACACGGTCCGAGGACAGGGTGCCGCGGGGCAGAGGGGGGGGGGGAACTAGAAAATTCAGAAGATTCAGAGGGTTCGCGGTCTGCCGCGCCCAAGCCTTGATCATCGGGGATTGCCACAGGGTGGCGGTCTCGGACAAACGCAGCACTCAAAGCGGAGGCGCATGCTTAGCTGGCAAGGCGGCCGTTGTCAACGCTGTCGCGCCACAATTGTCGGCCTGCTCAGCGATCGCCGCCGCCAACTGCGCAGGGTTGCTGGCAAATTGCAGGTTGTGTGCAATCGAAACGAAGGTGATCACTGGGGGCCAGCAACTCCAGCGCCGCAGCCTCGACTGATCCTGCCGGAAACAGTGCACACAGCCGCTTGGCCACCGTTTGCAACGCCGGGCCTTGGCCAAAGTGGCTGTCGACCAAGCGCAGGCGATAGGCCATCAGCCGCACCGACCGCCACGGCACAAACGCGATTTCGCTGTGGCACGGTCGGGCCCACACGCCGCTCCTGACCATTTCGCGCACCAGCCAAAAGGCAGCGACTTGGGGTGCCCCACGCAGCACGCTTTGGTTGAGCAGGGCCAGCAGCGCTTCGCTCGACACCGCCTCGGCCAGCAGCGTCGGCAGATCCGGCTGCGCTTTGATCGCGCGCCCTGACAGCGCCGCATCGACCAGCAGCGCCCGCAGCGCCGCCGCTGTCGGCTCGGCGCCGGTCAACTGCCAGCGCCCCAGCCCATCGATCAACGCTTCAGGCCGATCGAGCAGCAGTGCCAGCGGTCCCAGTGTCCCGCCGGTGCGCTCCAACAACGCATCAGCCAGGCTGCCGTCACCCGTTTGCGCATACGCTCGAGCCACCAGCGCGGCCAGAAACAGGTGCCGCGCAGGCTCATTTTGGGCCTGACGCGACTCGACGCTGTGCGCCAGCAGCAAAGATCCGCCACCGAGCCCTCGCTGTCGGCCATAGTCTCTCAGAATCGTGACGATTTCGGCCGCATCGCGCGGCGGCTGGCCACATGCGGCCTCCGCGCGCGCAAAGCGCACGATCACCGCCGGTGCCGTGGTATCGCGGCGCACAGGCGGCACGTGAGGCGCCGCCTCCGCAGTGATCGCGGTGGTCGCCACCGGCACCGCAGCAGGCTGGGGCGTGGCCTTTGCAACCGCTTTGCCGGCAGCCTTTGTCGGCAGCGTCGGCACCGCAATCGGCGCGGTTTCTTCGTCAAACTGGTGTTCATACTTGGAAAACACCGCGTCATCGACCGGCTCGGGCTCGGGCGGCAGGTCGAGCTCTTCGTCGAGGTCGTCGTCTTTTTTGGCAACTGCCTTGGTCGGTGCCGCCGCCGCGGCCAGTGGCGCTGGCGCCTTGGCGACCGGCACAGCCGCAGCAGCAGGTGTCGCTGCGGGCGCATCGCCGCGCGCAACGGCATCCGCATCGGCCTTTTCGTCTTCCAAAAACTCGTCGACATCGATGGTCCGCATGCGCGGCACCGCTTGCTTGCCGGCATCTGTCAGACCCCAACGAATGCCGATCATTTTGACGCGACCGGCCACCACCGCCCACTTGATCCAGGACTTGAACGACTCCAGGCCAATCGGTGTGCCCGGATACACGTAGCTGCCCAGCATCCGGTGCAGCTCGTGGGTCGAGTGCAAGCGGCCGCCGCCCTCGATGTCGAGCGCTTCGAGCACGTACTTGACCAGCAACACATTTTCGTCGGTCAGCCGCCGGTAGAGATGCTCGCGCATCGCCTCTTCATGCTCCGCCGCGAAGAACCGTTCGGCCCACGGCCCCAGCCGCACGGTCCCGTCGGTCAAGATGTCGCACAGCGCCAGCAGCTGCGGTGCTTCGTCTTTGTTCCACAGGTTCTCGTCCTTGAGCCAGTCGCGAAAATCGCGAGAAGCCAGCTGGTTGCGGCGAATGTGGCCCAGAATCTTGTTCAGCGTCGCCAGCGCCGCGTCTTCGCGAATACCCGGAAAGAAGGGGAACTCCACACGTTGGGCCATCACAACCTCAGAAACGCAGCGGGCCTGCGGGGTCTGCGCAGAGTAAGCGCAGCGGTGGCCCGTGGGCAACAGGACGCCATCCCCTGCCGACTGGCCGACGCCGCCGCTCGCGTTTATACTGCGCGCTATGCCATCGCCAGCTCTGCAACCTGCTACTACGATCGCCGTCGCCCCTCGCTGGCTGCAGGCACTGCTCGCGGTGTGGGCTTGCGGGGCGAGCTGGCCAGCGTGGGCGCAAGATGGTCAGCAGTGGGCCATTCGCGCCGAGCTGGGGCCGGCGCTGGCGCAGTTGCTCGATACCGCTCAGCCGTTGGCTGACGGCGCCCGCATCGTGAGCGCCGCGATTGCGCGCGACCGGGTGGTGGTGCAGATCCAGCCGGCCACTGGTCCAGTCCAGCAGTGGACGCTGTTGCCGCCTGCGCTGCACGGGCCAAGCGACGGCCTGAAGCAATTTGCGCTCGACGGGCCGCCAGGCCCAGTGCGGGCGGCGCTGGCGGCGCGGCTTGCGGGTGGCGATGACCGCAGCCTGTGGTCGCGCGTCGACGCCCAATTGCCGCCCGAGGCGACGGCCACGTCGGCGGCGGTGCTGCATGATCTGGCGCGCCAGCAGCTCAGTGGCGATGCTGCTGCGGTTCGGCAGGCGACCGATGCGGTGCTGGCCCAGCTCAAGCGCGACACAGCACCGGTTGATTCGGCATGGACGGTGGCACGGCTGCTGTGGCAGCAGGGGCGCCCGGAGGAGGCGCGGCAGTGGCTGCAGCACGTCATTGTCCAAACAGAGTCGCTTGATCCGCGCCAGGCCGCTACCGGCCTGTTGGGCGCCCGGCTGGGTGCGCTGGACTTGTCCGGCCAGGCGGCACAGGCCGACGCTCTGCTGGCCCAGTGCCTGGCCGAGCAGCGACCGCCGATTGCCTGCGGCGTGCGCGATCGCAGCGAGGCGGCCGGCTTGCGCGGCGATTGGACTACGGCGGGCCGATGGTTTGATCAGGTGCTGGGCGACGGCAACGCGGCGGCGCTGCCAGAGCTCAGCCAACGAACGGCGATGGCGATGCGGGCCGGCGACGCTGCCGGCGAGATGGCATGGGCCAAGCGGGCCATCGCGCGGTTTGCGACCGACCCGGAGGCGATGCAGCTGTGGGCCAGCGCCAACTTTCGCGCCGGCCACTTCGAGCTGGCAGTGCAGACCTACGAGGCGCTTTTTCACCGCGATCCGGCACGGCCGTCGGTGCTGGCCCACTTGTCCGGCGCATTCAACCGCATGCACGGCGACGCCGCCACGGTTGAGCAGCGCGCCGCGTTTGCGCGCCTGCGCAGCCAATACGCCGTGCGCGCCGCGGATCCCCGCGATTTGGTGGCGCGCTTTCTGGGTGCGGTGGCGGTATTTTATGACGCCGAATTTGACCAGGCGATCGCACAAATGCGGGCCCTGCAGCCCCAATTGCCGGCCGAGCCGCGCGTGCCGATTTACCTCGCCATGGCCCACTACTGGCAAGGCGATCTGCCGGCGGCGCAGCGCTACGCCGAAGAAGCGCTGCGCACAGGACCGCACGATCCCGATGTGTACTACTGCATGTCCAAGGTGACCCAGGACCGCGACCGCGCCTTGGCGATCACTTACCTGCAGCGCTATGTGGCACTCGCTGAGGCCCCGGGCGCGATCCATTTTGCCGACAAGACTGCACGGATTCGCCAAGAGATTGCCTATTTGCAGCGCGGTGAGCGCCCACCGGATTGGGATCGCCCGGGATTTGGACAAGCCGAGAGCCGCTGGCCCTGGTTTGCAGCGGCTGCCATGGCGCTGGCGGTTGCAAGCGCCCTGTGGTGGCGCCGGAGACGCCGATGACGGCTGCACTGTCGCCTTGGACAGACCCGCGCCGGTTTGGCCAGCGCCAGTTTCATGCCTCGCTCCGGCGTGGTCTGCAGCCGGCGGAGCAACGTTGCGCGTTGGCCTCCAGTGTTGCCCAAGCGGTCGCTGCGCTGTGGGCGAGTCAGTTGTGCTGGCCGGACCGACCGGTCTTGCCAACCGAGCTCGTGCTGTGTGGCAGCGGCCGCGAGGCGCTGGCGCTGGCGCTGGCGACGCTGCTGGTCCCCGGCGATACGGTGCTCATCGGCCACCCGACCGCTGGTCAAGCGCTGGCGATCGCGCTGGCCCAAGGCGCGCACTACATCGACGTTGGCCGCACCGACGACGGTCAGATTGATTTTTTGGCCGCCCAGCGTGCGGCGCAAGCGCACCCGCAAGCGGTGGCCTACGGGCAAGCGCCTGCTTGGTCTGCGGTCGATGACACGGCGATGTGGCAGCAAGTGACCGGTCTGCGCGCCACAGTCGCCGACCTCCGCCTGGCCTTGTGGCCGACCGTCTTGCCGGCTGCGGGTGCCTGCGTGCTGAGCTTGCGCGACCCGGATGACCCGGCATGCGAAGTGCTGTACGCGGTTGTGGCCCCGCAGGCGGACGCTGTTGTCATCGCTGCGCTGTGGGGAGACAGTGCCCTGAGCCATGGCCAACTGCGTCACGCGCACGCCGTCGCCGGTGGCATGGCTCGCAACCAACTGTGGGTTGCCCAGGCGCGCAGTGCTGTCTTGAACGCCGCTGGTCGGCTGACTCAAGCAGCGCTTGGCTACCCGGGCGTCCAGACCTATGCGACCGCTGGGGCGACTGTCGCGCTGCGCTGCCGCGGTGGCGATGGGGCCAGCCTGTTTGCCGCGCTGCGCATCTACACCCCCGATATGGCTACCTTCGACCACCATCCGCTGCGCGGTTGGGTGGTGGCCGACGTTGCAGCAGCAGCCTTGTCGACGCCAAGCGGTGCCGGGCAGCACACCTTGAGCGGCAAGCGGGCTGAAACTATCGGGGCAGTTTGACCCTCTGAGGCTGCGCGGCTACCCTGCCGCATCTTGCGTGCGGCAGCCCCTGTCCGCACCAGCGCGATTCATGCACAAAACAGTTCTGCCATTGCTTTTCACCCCTCGCTGCGCTCCGGCATGGCTGTGGGCGGTGTGCGCGGTCGCTTGTCAGGCAGAGCTACCCGTCACCACCGATCGCATAGCCGTCAAGGTTCAGCAGGCGCTGGAGGACCCCAGTTCGCTTCCTTCGCAGGTGGCCCCACCAGCCGCAACCTCGGTCTCGGCCCCCGCCACCGCAACCGTCGCGCCCGCTGCGGCCGCGCGTGCGACAGCAGCCGAAGCCACCGCTACTGCCGCCGCCGCGACCGGCCTGCCGCCGGTAGCCGCGGTGGAACCAGCCGACACCAAAGGTAAGGTCGCCGTCGCGGCAGCCGATCCGCCGGCGCTGCCCGACGAGGAGGCGACCGGGAAAATCCGCGCCGCCAAGTCTGGCAAGGAGCCCAAAGAGGGCAAAGACGCCAAAGAGCCGAAGGAAGCCAAAGAGCCGAAGGAAGCCAAAGAGCCGAAGGAAGCCAAAGAGCCGAAGGAAGCCAAAGAGCCGAAGGAAACCAAAGAGCCGAAGGAAGCCAAAGAGCCGAAGGAAACCAAAGAGCCGAAGGAAGCCAAAGAGCCTAAAGAGGCCAAGGGCGTCGGCGAGGCAGCCGGTGTCGCGGTCCCCGACGGCGCCGATGCCACCGACCTGTACTACAGCGGCAAGCAAAAGCTGGATCGTGGAGATTTTTCGGGTGCAATCAGCGACTTACGTATCTCCTACAAGCTGCGACCCAGCGTGCGGACGATGACGCTGCTTGGCCGGGCCTACTTTGACAGCGACCAGCTCGGCAACGCCGAAAAATCCCTGAAAGGCGCAGGCACCTACGATGAGGCGATGCTGCTGCTCGGTCAGCTGTACCAGCAGTCGGGCAAGTCGGACAAGGCCCGCCGTGTCTATGAGAAGTTTCTGTCCGTCCACGGCGATCACCCCAAGGCGGAGTGGGTCCGCAAGCTCCTGCAGACCCTATAGCGCGCTGCTGGTGGCCTAGCCCCTGACCAATGCGAGGTTTTTGTGAAGACGACTCATTTTGTGTGCGCCGTGTTTGCGCTGGGCCTTGTTGCTGCCGCCTGTGGCAAGTCCCCGCCACCGCCTGCCGTTGCCGCCGCGCCAGCGGCCTTGCCGGCAGCGGCGACAGCCACCGTTGCTGAGCCTGTCAGTGCAGCCCAAAATAGCGAACACGTGGCCAGCAACAAGCCTGACCCCAATTGCAAGACCTGTGTCTCGCCAGACGCAGGCGCGGCCGCGCCCGTGTACTACGGCAAGCCTGAGATCGCGCTCGACGAAAAGACGCTAGCCGAAGTGCAGGCCTCGATCGATACCAACAGCGAGTTTTTGGAGCAAGGCATCGACATTTTAGAGAAAAACGCCAAGACACCCGAGAAAGCGCTGGCAGCGCTCGAGAAGTTTTTGTCCGACAAACAGGCCGCGATCGCCTTGGCCCATCAAAAGGCGGCCGAGATCCGCGTGCGGCTCAAAGCGGTGGGCTACGATCAGGATATCCCGGCCGAGATCCGGCCTGGTTTTGAGGCGCGGATGGGCAAAATTTCCGAGCGTCTCGAAGCCATGCGTACGGCGTATGCGCAGCGCCGCGATGTGCTGGCGGCGTTTGGGCGGCTGTTTCCGCGCGCCAAGTAGCGCGGCTCCATGACGCAAGCGCCAGTGCCTCTGCCGGGCAGCCGCGCCGCGACCCAGCTGGCGCTGCAAGGCTGGCTGCGCGACGTGTTTGGTCAGCGCGGCCTACTGTTGCCGTGGCTGGTCGCGATGTTGGTGCTGGGCGGCACCGTCCAGTGGTCGCTGGGTGCCTGGCTGGGCGACTGGGGCGAGACCGAAATTCTGTTGGCTGGTGCCTACATTGGCGATGCGGTGCTGCGCGGCCAGTGGTGGCGGCTGGTGACATGGACTTTTCTGCACGCCGATGCCGCCCACCTGATCGTCAATGTAGCGATGCTCGCCGTCATCGGCCGGCCTGTCGAAGCAGCCTATGGTTCTGCGCGCTTGTGGCTGATCTACTGGGCCTCGGCGTTCGCTGCAGGCATTGCGGCGCTGGGTCATGGCGGGGCGTGGTGGTCGGTTGGCAGCTCTGGCGCGGTGTTCGGCGTGCTTGCGGCGCTTTTGGGCTTGGGCATCAAGCTGGTGCCGCGGCTGGGTGGGCAGCTGCGCTGGCGGATGGTCGGCGTGCCGGCGCTGCTGTTGGTGTTTCTGCTGGCCTTGGGCAGCGAGGCCACCGATCGCTTGGCCCACGCCGGCGGATGCCTCGGGGGCCTGCTGCTAGGTGTCGCGCTGCACCCGCAGTTTTTGCCGGTGACGGCGCTGGCGGCCCGGCAGCGCCGCGCGGCGGGATGGGTGCGCGGTCTGGGTTACGCGATCGGCGGGGTGGTGCTCGCCGCTTTGGTGTTGGGCGCCCTGCACTTGGGGCGGCCGTTGCCGCTGGGTCCCATGGCGCTTGAGACCTTGCACTACGACGGCCTGGCGCTGCGAGTGCCCGCGCTGTTGCGCCGGGGGGCGCTGTCGCCCGGTTCGCGCCGCTGTGCCGGCGAGTTGACCGATCCGGCGTGGGCGCTGCGCACGCGCCGCCAAGCCTGTTTTGCCTTGCCGATCGAAGGCCTGCTGATTTTGGGTCGGCGCGACCAGCAGTTTTCGCTCGACGGCGACGACTACCGGGCGCTGGACCGCGCCAATCGGTCGGGCCAGTGGGTGCAGCGCCAAAGCGGCGTGCTTGTCTATCCTTTGGGCAGCGATCTGGCGTGGGTCATCGCGGCGCCGCAGCCGCTGTTGCAGACGTATGCCAAGATCTTGCAGTCGCTGCTGCCGCCTGCAGGCTCGGCCAGCGTAGCGCTGCCCGTCGGCGTCAGTGCCGTGGTGGTCGACCACTGACGAACAGGGCTATCGCAAGAACCGCAAGTCCTGATTCGGCCTCACCCGCCGCCGTGGTGGCCCACGGCGACGTCCCTCTCCCAAGTGGGAGAGGGACGCTCGCCGGCGCAGCCGAGCGAGCGGGGTGAGGCCGGATAACCGTCGCCGAAGAGGCTGCTTGCCGTTCTTGCGACCGCCCTGGCCCGACGTAACGACGAGGTTGCCGGTCCAACCGCCTTCTGCTACGCTTTCGCCCCCTTGCGTCCGGCCTGCGTTTGGCGGTCGGCAACGCAACCCGGCTTTTTAGTTAAGGAAACTTCGTGTCGCTGCGTCTGACCAACACGCTTACGCGCCAAAAAGAGCTGTTCGTGCCGCTGCGGCCCGGGCACGTGGCGCTCTACGTCTGCGGTGTGACGGTTTACGACTACTGCCATGTTGGCCACGCCCGCGTCTATGTCGTGTTCGATGTCATCGTCCGCGCGTTGCGCCACTTGGGCTATAAAGTGCGCTATGTGCGCAATTTTACTGACGTTGACGACAAAATCATCGCACGCGCCACCAAGAATGGCGAGAGCTGCGATGCATTGACCGATCGCTTCATCGCGGCATTTTACGAAGACATGGACAGGTTGGGATGCGAACGCCCCGATGTCGAGCCGCGGGTGACCACCCACATGCCTGAAATCGTGGCGATGGTCGAGCAGATCATCGCGCGCAGCCACGCCTACGTGGTGCCCGGCGAATTTGGCGGTCAGGACGTCTACTTTGGCGTCGATGCGTTCGCTCAGTACGGCGCGCTATCGGGTCGGGTCCAGGACGACAACCAGGCGGGGGCATCTGATCGGGTCAGCCACGACGAGCGCAAGCGCAATCAGGCCGATTTTGCGCTGTGGAAGAGCGCCAAGCCCGGCGAACCGTCCTGGCCGTCGCCGTGGGGTTTGGGACGACCCGGATGGCACATCGAGTGCTCGGCCATGTCGTGCAAGCACCTCGGCGAGACTTTTGACTTGCACGGCGGCGGCAAGGACTTGGTGTTTCCGCACCATGAGAACGAACTCGCGCAGTCCAAGGCCGCGACCGGTGCCGAATTTGCGCGCTATTGGCTGCACAACGGCTTTGTCACGATCGACAGCGAGAAGATGAGCAAGTCGCTCGGCAATTTTTTCACGATCCGCGACGTGCTGCTGCGCTACCACCCGCAGGTGCTGCGCTATTACCTGCTGACGGCCCACTACACGCAACCGCTGAATTTTTCAGACAAGTCGCTCGACGATGCGGCGCGACGCGTGCTGTACATGTGCGAGAAGCTGGCCTTGGCCGACGAAGTGCTGGCGCGGCCGGGACCTTCTGCGGGTCTGGAGCCCGAGGTCGTCAAGGTGGCGCGGCGCGAAGTGCAGGACGCCCTATGCGACGACTTCAACACGTCGCGGTTGCTGGCGGCGCTGTCCGAGCCGATGGCGGCGCTGGCGCGGGCGCTGGAGAAGCCCAAGGGGCCCGAGAAGCCGGGGACCATCGCCAGTGTGCGGGCGCTGGTGCGCGAAGTCGGCGCCATTTTGGGCGTGTTTCACGATCCGGCCCAGACCGCGGCCGAGATTGTCGAGTTGGTCCGCGAGCGCATGTTTCCCAAAGACGGCGAGGCGCTGCAGTGGGTGCAGCGGTTGGTCGCCGAGCGGACGACGGCGCGTGCCGACAAAAATTGGGCCAAAGCCGACGAGTTGCGCGACGAATTGCTGCGCGGTGGCGTCGAATTGCGCGACTCGCCGCAGGGCACGCAGTGGCGGCCCCTGCTTGGAGAGTCTTGACCGCTGCTGGGTAAAGAGAACGGAGCGCCACTGGCGCCCATGGCCGCCTCCGAGGTGGCCCCAACTGAACGAGGTGAAGTATGGATCCAGATTTTGTCCGTGAATTGATGGTGCTTGGCGTTTTCGTTGCACTGTATGTCTTTGGTTCTGCGATGCTGCTGCGCGGCCACAAGGCCGATCTGTCGCTGGTGGCGGCGACCGGCACCCGGCGCGCCATGGTCAAGGCCGATGGCGGCGAGGTGCGGTTGAACAAGCGGCGCAAGGCGCGGTTGCGCGAAGCACAGGCCGATGCCGCCCCGGCAAGTGCCGCCGATGGCGACGCCGACGACTAGCCTGCGGGCGAGGTCGCTGCAAGGCGTCGCGTTGACCCAGTTTCAGTTGGCCGAACCGCGGCTGCGGATTCGGTTGCGTTGTCCGGTGTCCTTGGCCCGCGTCCAGCGGTGCCGGCCGGGACTATCTCGGGGGTAACATGCAAGCCACTTCCGTCAAACCCAGCGAGTTGCGCGACGCGGTCGTGATCCGCTTTGCCGGCGACTCGGGCGACGGTATTCAGTTGACCGGCAGCCAATTTACCGCCGCCTCGGCGGTGGTGGGCAACGACACCGCGACATTTCCGGACTTTCCGGCCGAAATCCGGGCGCCTGCGGGCACCTTGGCCGGTGTCTCCGGCTTCCAGTTGCACTTCGCCAGCCACGACATCTTGACGCCCGGCGACCGCGCCGACGTGCTGGTAGTGATGAACCCGGCAGCGCTGGCCAGCAACAAGCGCTGGCTGTTGCCCGGCGGCGTGCTGATCGCCAACAGTGATGCGTTCACCACCCGCAACTTGGCGATGGCCGGCTACACGACCAACCCGCTCGAAGATGGCTCACTGTCCGAGTACCAGTTGTTTTGCATCGACTTGGCCCGCTTGACCAGTGATGCCCTGCAGGGCATGGGCTTATCGGCCAAGGAAGTCGAGCGCTGCAAGAACTACTTTGCGCTGGGCGTGGTGTTTTGGCTGTTCGACCGCAATACCGACTTGGTGGTGCAAGAAATTGACCTCAAGTTTGCCAGCAAGCCTGAGCTGCGGGCGGCCAACCAAGCCGTGTTCCAAGCCGGATGGAACTTCGGTGAAAACACCGAGATTTTTCACGTTCGCTACAAAGTGCCGCCGGCACAGGACACGGTTGCGGGCACCTACCGCTCGATCTCTGGCAACGAAGCGGTGGCGTTCGGCATGATTGCGGCGACCTACCGCGCCGGCATCGGGCTGTTTTACGGCAGTTATCCGATTACGCCAGCGTCGGACATCTTGCACAGCCTGGCGCAATACAAAGAGTTTGGCGTGCGGACCTTTCAAGCCGAGGACGAAATTGCCGCTGTCTGCTCGGCGATTGGGGCCAGTTTTGGCAACATGCTGGGCGCCACGGCGACCTCAGGTCCTGGACTGGCGCTGAAGTCCGAGGCGATCGGCTTGGCGGTGATGACCGAATTGCCGTTGGTGGTCATCGATGTCCAGCGCGGCGGGCCTTCGACCGGCCTGCCGACCAAAACCGAGCAGGCGGACTTGCTGCAGGCGCTGCACGGCCGCAACGGCGAGTGCCCCGTGGCGGTGCTGGCGGTGCGCTCGCCGGGCGACGCGTTTGAGTGCGCCTACGAGGCCTGCCGGGTCGCGATCACCTACCGGGTGCCGGTCATCTTGCTGTCCGACGGGGCGATCGCCAATGGCGCGGAGCCTTGGAAAATTCCAGACGTCGACAGCCTGGTGCGAATCGATCCCAATTTCTTGGACTCCGTTGACAAGCTGGGCGGCGAGCCGCTGTTGCCCTACCTGCGCGATCCGGTGACGCTGGCGCGGCCGTGGATCAAGCTGGGCACGCCCGGTCTGGAGCACCGCATCGGCGGCATCGAGAAGTGGGACAAGACCGGCCACATCAGCTACGACGCCGCCAACCACCACGCCATGACCAAGCTGCGGCAGGCCAAGGTCGATGCGATCGCTGATCAGTTGCCGCCCAGTCAGATCGAAGGCCAGACTAGCGGCGATGTG
The DNA here is from genome assembly GCA_947499075.1 of Myxococcales bacterium. GTDB lineage: Bacteria > Myxococcota_A > UBA9042 > UBA9042 > UBA9042 > SXRM01. The sequence goes on along the minus strand of CANMNA010000010.1, from coordinate 1,656 downwards.
CTAGTGGTCACCTGGGGTTCGCCCTACGGCGCTGCGATTACGGCGGTGCGGCAGCTGCGTGCCCAAGGCCACAAGGTCGCGCACTTGCAGATTCGCTGGCTCAGCCCGCTGCCCAAGGATACTGGCGAGATCTTGCGTCAATTCAAAGTGGTGCTGGTGCCGGAGATCAACAATGGCCAACTGCTGAGCCTGCTGCGCGGCAAGTACGCCATCGACTGCCAGGGTTACAACCGCATTGCCGGTCAGCCGCTGACGGTGAGCGAAATCAAGCAGGCCATTATCGATGTGCTCCCCAACTGACCGCCAGCGAAACGGAGGCCCAAGATGAGTGAAAATCTGCGCGTCGATCTCAAGCCCAAGGACTTTGCGACCGATCAGGAAGTGCGCTGGTGCCCCGGATGTGGCGACTACGCCATTTTGGCGGCCGTGCAGCGCGCGCTGGCCAAGCAGGGCGTGGCGCCGCACCAGATCGCCACGGTGGCCGGCATTGGCTGCTCATCGCGGTTTCCGTACTACATGGCAACCTATGGCTTTCACAGCATCCATGGTCGGGCTCCGGCGTTTGTGACAGGCCTCAAGGTTGCGCGGCCTGACCTGCAAGTGTGGATGGCCACGGGCGATGGCGATGCGCTGTCGATCGGCGGCAATCACTTCATCCACTTGCTGCGCCGCAACGTCAACGCCAAGGTGCTGCTGTTCAACAACCGGATCTATGGCTTGACCAAAGGCCAGTTTTCGCCGACTTCGGAGTTTGGCAAGAAGACCAAGTCGACGCCCTTTGGCTCGGTCGACCACCCGTTCAATCCGCTGGCGTTGGCAGTCGGCGCCGAAGCCTCGTTCGTGGCGCGCTTTATCGATGTCGATGCCAAAGGCGGCGCTGACGTGCTGGCGGCGGCAGCGGCGTTTCAGGGCACGGCGTTCATCGAGATCTTCCAAAACTGCAACATTTTCAATGATGGCGCCTGGGATCACCTGGCGCTCAAAGACGTGCGGGCCGAGCAGACGCTGCTGCTTGAGCACGGCAAGCCGATGATTTTCGGGGCCAAGCGCGACAAGGGCATCAGGCTGGTCGGCGTGCGCCCGGTGGTGTTTCAGTTGGGCGAAAATGGCCTGACCGAAGCGGATGCGTGGGTCCACGATGCCCACGATTCGGACAGCACCCGCGCGTTTCTGCTCGCGCGCATGACGGCGCCTGAGTTCCCGACGCCGATCGGACTGTTTCGGGCGGTGGCGCGGCCGTGCTACGACGCGCTCATCAACGAGCAGGTCGCGGCTGTCACCGCCAAGAAGGCCCCGGACCTGCAGAAGCTGCTCAACGGGCGCAACAGCTGGGTGGTGGCGTAAGAGTGGGTAGCCAATTGAGCCGATTCGCAAAGTACAGCGGTAATCGCAGTCTTGGCCGCCCCGGGAAACGCCGTCGCAATGAATTGCGCGGCTACAGGTAACGGCACCCGCCTGCGCGGCTGCCCCGGCCGGGTGTCGGCGCAGGCCGACACCGTTAGGAACAGTCAAGGAACAACTCGATCACTTTGGTGCTGCAAGGAGCGGCGAGTCGGCTGTCAAGCCGCGAGCTTGCGACCCACCAAGCAAGCACGAACTGCCCAAGCCATACTTGGACAGTTCCTTACGTCGCTGCCAGCGGTGGTGTCGGCGCCG
>CANMNA010000009.1 GCA_947499075.1 Myxococcales bacterium | reverse complement strand
AACCATCCAGAACGTGACACGCAGGCCCATCAGGGCGCCCGCGGCAATCATGACCAGCGACGGCTCAAAGGCGATCGAGCGCAGCGCCATGGCCTTGCCAAACACTGGGTACTTGTCGGGCAACCACTTCAGCCCTTCGCGCAAGAAGGCCACGACGCCGCCCATGGCGCCCGCCACCGCCAACGCTTTGCCCTTGGCCGTCCCCTCTGAGCCCGCGGTGTGCAAGCTGCGCAGGGTCTCGGCCGCGGCAATGCCCGACGGAAACCGCAATCGCTCCTCATTGATGAGCTTGCGCTTGACTGGAATCGCCGCGACGATCCCCAGCAGCGACACCGCCGCCACCCACACCATGATCTGGCCCAGCGGCATCTGGTACTTGCTGACCATCCACAGCGCCGGGATCGCTGAAACCAGACCAGCCGACGACATGTAGCCTGCCGCCGACGCAGCCGTTTGCATCGTGTTGTTTTCCAGGATGCTGAACTGCTTGTCAGGACCGTACTTGAGCACCGTCTCCAGCGTGCGAAAGAGCGTAAACGCCAGCACCGCCGAGGTGATCGCCACACCCAACCCCCAGCCAATCTTGAGGCCGACATACAGGTTGGAGACAGACATGAGCCCGCCAATCAGACACCCCGTGAGCACCGCGCGCACGGTCAACTGGCGCTGCGTATCGCCGGCAAACACGTGGTCGAGCCAATAACGGTCTTGCTCGGCGGTCGGCGCGTCATCGGCCGGCGGCGGCGGCACATCAGTGGGCTGGTGGTCAGACATGGGCACCCAGTCGCGTCGCAGCGTCGCGACCGGGCGATGGTGGCGAGGGCGACGCGATTTGGCAACCGCGGACACGCCCGATGTTCAAAACCACTTTCCCTGGGTTCAGGACCTGTCGCTCGTGTTCAAGACCTCTCCGGCGGCGAGCCTAGGCAAGCGCCTGAACAAGCGCACCCTTTGTTCAACTCCCTGTGGCACCTAAGAAATCGCAACTTTTCCGCAGACTAGCCCTCGGCAATCACAGTCGAGGCGATGCCACTGGCCGCCGCCGACACATGGCCATCGGCGGTGAACGCAACCTCGCGCACCCTGCGGTCGATCTTGTCGAACAACTCGGGGTTGTCCTTGAGCGACTGCCGCACCTTCTCGCGGCCCTGGCCCATGCGCTCGCCGTCCATGCTGTACCACGCGCCCATCTTGTCGATGATGCCCATCTCGACCGCGGTGTCGATGAGGTCGCCCGCCGAGCAAATGCCCTCGCCGTACAGAATGTCGAACTCGACCTGCTTGAACGGCGGCGCCACCTTGTTCTTGACGACCTTGACGCGGGTGCGGTTGCCGATGTTGTCTTCGCCCGACTTCAGGGCGCCGACCCGCCGCACGTCCAGCCGCAGCGACGCGTAGAACTTCAGGGCATTGCCACCGGTGGTCGTCTCAGGATTGCCAAACATCACGCCAATCTTCATGCGCAGCTGATTGATGAACACCACGATGCAGTTGGACTTGCTGATGCTGGCGGTCAGCTTGCGCAGCGCCTGCGACATCAGCCGCGCTTGCGAGCCCACCTGGCTGTCGCCCATCGCGCCTTCGATTTCGGCCTTGGGCACCAGCGCCGCCACCGAGTCAATCACGATGACGTCGACCGCACCCGAGCGCACCAAGGTGTCGACAATTTCCAGCGCTTGCTCGCCGGTGTCGGGCTGGCTGACCAGCAAGTCGTCGGTCCGCACGCCCAGCCGCCGGGCATAGCTGACATCGAGCGCGTGCTCAGCATCGACGAACGCGGCAATGCCGCCCAGAATTTGCGACTGGGCGATCACGTGCAGCGCCAGCGTCGTCTTGCCGCTCGATTCGGGACCGAACACCTCGACGATGCGTCCGCGCGGGTAGCCGCCCACGCCCAAGGCAATGTCGAGGCCAATCGAGCCCGACGGGATGACCTGCAGATCGTTAAACGCCGCGTCCTGATCGCCCAGGCGCACCATCGCGCCCTTGCCAAACGCCCGCTCAATGCTAGCAAGCGCTGTGGTGATGGCGGCCTGCTTGGCGGCGCCGTCGCTGTGTTGGGAAACGGGCTCTGAGATATCCTTCTTGGTGCGCGACATAATGAAACTCCTGTAGAACGAAGTGGTGGGTGCGATGTGAAGTGCTGAGTGTGCTCAGGGTGCTTGCAACGTCCGTTGTGGCGCCGTGCCATCGGGACTAAACAGATGTTCAGGTATGTCCGTCGCGCTGTCAAGTCTTGGGCCAAAAAACTGCGGCGGTTGGGCCAAAGGGTGATGCTGACTGGTTTTCACCGCGGCCAGGTTGACGTAATCTACCACCGATGTCAGACGGCGTGAATCTGGACGTCTGTTCGGCGTTACCGGCTGCTCACCGCAGGCGGATCCGCCATTCGAGGTCACCATGAGCCCCCGCAACACTGCAGCGTCCGCCGCGCTTGTGCCGATTGTCGTCGGTTTTTGTGCGACACTGATTGTCGCATGCAATAAGCAGGCGCCGCCTGCACCTGATCGACCGCCGGCGGTGACGTCACCCGCGGCACCACTAGCGGTACAAACCCCCGGCGAGCTGACGGTCACTTTTGCGATGCCGCGCGGCGACGTCGATCGGCCGGCGATGGGCGCGGTGGCCTTCAACCAGCCCATGGTTGCCGTGGCGGCGGTGGATGAAGCGATGGCTGCGACCCAAGTTCAGGTCGACCCACCGACGCCGCTAACCGCGCGCTGGATGGGCACGACGACGCTGGGGTTTTGGCCGGCCGCGCCGTTGCGGGGTGCGACAACTTATACCGTCAAGGTGGCTGCACTGACAGCGCTCTCTGGCAAGTCAACTTTGCCACATAGCTGGACATTTCGTACAGCGCCAGCCCAAGTGGTCGGCAGCGCGCCGGCCCAGGGTGGTCGCGAGGTGTCGGCCGGTACCAAGATCTACTTGCGCTTTGATCAACCGGTGGACGCGGCCAGCGTGCAGGCGGCTGCGCACCTCGAATCGGGGGCGCTGACCATGCCCGCGCTGCACGCGCGGGTGGGTGAACCGGAGGACATGGTCGCGTTTGCAGATCAGCCCGACCAGCGCGAGCCGGCTGGGCCAGGGCGCCTGATCGTGCTCACGCCCCAGCAACGCCTGCCCGATGAAGCCAGCGTGGCGTTGATCCTGTCGCCGGGCATCAAGAGCTTGCACGGTCCGGAGGTGTCGCGCGCGCCGTTCCGGCTGGACTTCACCACGCTGGGACCGCTCCAAGTTGTCAGTGCCGGATGCGACCAGCCGGTGTGCGATCCTGACATGTGGGCGCCGATTCACGTCAATTTCAACAATCACCTCAAGCAAGCCCAGAACAAGTATATCGCGGCGCCGCTCAAGAACTTGGCGGGGGCGGCGCACTTCAAGATCACCCCCGCGGTGCCTGGCCTGGATGCCCGGTGTTGGGGCGCCAGCTGTTCATTTTCGGGCACGTGGCCTCCAGGCACGCCAGAGACCGCCACCCGCCGCGGGCTGTGGCAACCGGAGACGGTCTACACCATCGAGGTCACGCCAGGGCTAGAGGATGTCCACGGGCAAAAGCTGACCAGCCCCTATCGCGCCCAGGTGACGATGGGCCATCGCGCGCCGGCAATCACAGTGCTGGTCGAGGGCGATGTCTTTGAACGCGACGTGGCGCCGCACCGATTGGCGCTGCTAGTGCGCAACGTGACCGACCTGCGGGCCCGGGCGATGCCGCTGACGCGGACCAATTTGCTCCAAGTGCTCCATGCGCTGGCAGACTCGCCGGCTCTTGGCCCACCCAAGCCCAAGCCGGCGGTCAGCCCGCTCGACTTCAGTGTACCGCTAGCGCTGGCGCCGACCCGCGAAGTCGACCGCGATGAGCGTCGGGTCATCGAGTTGGATCCGGCGGTAGCGGGCGTCGGCAAGACCGGCGCATTTGTGCTCGAGATCGCCGGCAAGGGTGCCGCGGATACGCAGTTTCCGGAGCATAAAGTTTACCGTATCACAGACTTGCACGTGTTGGTCAAAGCTGGACCGGGCACCAGCGTGTTTTGGGTCACCAGCTACAAGACGGGGCTACCGGTGGCCGGCGTCAGCTTGTCGGTGTACGAGGACAACGGCCGCGAAATCTGGCACGGCGCAACCAACGCCGATGGCTTGGCCACCGGGCCCAGCGATCTGGACCCCAGCGCGCGCGAATTCTCCTGGCGCGGCCACGGCGACCAGGGTGAGGCGGATCAAGGCCCGGCGCGGCCCAAGCACGTCGTCATCGCCAGCAAGAGCGACGATTGGACCTTTCTGCAGTTGAGCGCGATGTCCGACATCGGCCACCGCTGGCGCTACAGCGAGGGCGAGGGTGCCGGCCGCGGCCTGCTCTTTAGCGACAAGACCCTGTACCGGCAAGGCGAGACCGTTCGCTTCAAAGGCATCGTGCGCAACATTGGCGCGGCGGGCATCGCGTTGGTCAAGCCCGGCACCGCAGTGACCATCGCGATCACCGATCCGCGCGGGCGCAGCGCAGCCAAGCTGACGGCAATTCTGTCGGCCCATGGCGGCTTTGACGGCGCGTGGCCGCTGCCCAGCGGTACCGGATACGGCGACTACAGCCTGCGGGCCGAACTGGGCGAAATCGTGCTGAGCAGTGAGTTTGGCGTGCGCGAGTACCGAACTCCCAAGTTTGCGATGCAAGTCGCAGTGACGGATAAGCATCACGTGATCGGCGACGTGATCACCCTGACCGGCCACGCGGGGTACTACAGCGGCGGTCCGCTGGCCAATGCCCCAGCATCGCTGGCCGTCTCAGGTCGGGCGACGACGTTTGAGCCTGCTGGGTGGCCCGACTACGTGTTTGGCGGCCTGGACTGGGGCGAGCTGTACGACAAGAAGAATCGCTTTGATCACCAGGCCAAGGCCCGGCTCGATGCCAAGGGCAAGCTGGCACTGCAAGTGCCCACCGCGCAAAGTACCGTCACCGAGTCGATACCGCTGCAGCTGGAGCTGACGGCGCACGATCCCAACGATCAGACGGTGTCGCAGGCGACCCAGACCTGGGTCCATCCCAGCCACGTCCACGGCGGTATTGCCTACAAGTCGCTGATGACCCCGGCAGGAGATCCGGCGGTCTTCCAGATGATTGCGACGGATCACGCCGGCAAGCTGGTAGCTGGCGCCAAGCTCGTTGCGCGGGTGATCCGGCGCGAGTACCTGCAAGTGCGCGAAGTGGGCATCGGCGGCACGCTGCAGTGGCGCACTGAGCTCAAAGAGACCGACCTCGGCGGATGCATCCACACGTCAGGGCTGGCGCCGGTGACGTGCTCGGTGGTCACGCGCGACCCAGGTGACCACCGGATTGTGCTGACGGCGACCGACGACGGCGGCAAGAAATCGCGGGCGATGACCCAGGTTTATGTCATCGGCGCGGATCAGGCCCATTGGGCCCAGGGCGAACGCGAGAGCGAGACCCTGGTGCCCGACCAGAAGAGCTACAAAGTCGGCGATAAGGCCACGATATTAATTAAGAATGCCAAGCGGGGGGCCACGGCGCTGGTCACCGAAGAGCGCGACGGTGTCATGCGGACCCGGATGGTGCGCCTTGACGACGCCGCGCCCACGCTCGAGATCACCATTGAGCCGCGGCATGTGCCCAACTTTTACGTGGGCATCGCGCTTTTTCAGGGCCGCAGCGGACCGGCTGCGGTCGGTCTGCCAGACGCCGCTGCGCCAGCGCTCCAGCTTGGTTATGCCAAGATCGCGGTCGCGGTCGCGGATCGGCAACTCAAGGTCCAAGTCTCTACGGCCAAAAGCCAGTACCGTCCGGGTGATGAAGTCACAGTCGACCTGACCGTCTCCGACCAGCACGGGCAACCGCGCGCGGGCGAAGTCGTGCTGTGGGCGGTCGATGAGGGCGTCATGGCGCTGTCCGGGCAGACACTGCCCGATCCGATCCAGGCGCTGTACGCACCCGTCGCATTGGGGGTGCACAATCTGGCCCAGATCAGCTCGCTCATCAAGGGCAAAGTCGGCGAAGAGAAAGGCGAAGACGGTGGCGGCGGTGCGTCATTGCGCGGCAATTTCAAAGATGTCGCGGTCTGGCTGCCCAATGTCGTGGTCGATGCCCAGGGCAAAGCGACCGCCAAGTTCAAGCTGCCGGACAACCTGACAGCGTTTCGGCTGATGGCGGTGGCGGTGGCAGGTCCTGAAGCGCTCGGCAGTGGCCAGACCACGATTGCCGTCGACAAACCGCTGATGTTGCTGACAACCTGGCCCAAGAAGGTCCATGTCGGCGACGAGTTTGAGATTGCACTGGCGGTGCGCAACCGCAGCAAAGGGCCGCTCCAGGGTGTGGGTACCGCGCAACTGACGGCGACAACCGGCGCGATGACGCTGGTGGGCCCGGCGCAGATGCCCTTTGCGCTGCAGGAAAATGCCAGCGCCGAGCTGACCTTTCGCGCCCGCGCCACTGTGCCTGGCACGGTGCAGGTACAAGTTCGGGTCCAAGCGGGTGCGGAGCAAGACGGCGTGGTCGAACCGGTCGAGATCGTGGATTCGGCGCCGACCGAGTCGGTGGCGACGTGGGGCCAGACCGACCAGAGCGTGCGCGAGGCGATCCAGAAGTCGGCGCAGGCGCGGCCGGGCATCGGCGGTCTAGAGGTTGCACTTTCGCCCACGGCACTTGCAGGCCTGCGCGGGTCGCTGCAGTGGCTGATGCAGTACCCGTATGGATGCACTGAACAATTGGCGTCCCAGTTGCAAGCCTTTCTGTGGACGGAACGGTTGGCCAAGCACTATGCCGTTGTGCCAGACCAACACAAAGTCGGGCGCGAGCGGGCGCAGCAGGCCATCGACAAGCTCATGCTCAACCGGGTCGGCACCCAAGGTGCGCTGGCGCTGTGGCCAGGTGGCGACCAACCGCATCTGTTGGCGACGGCGTGGGCGCTGCGGTTGCTGCACGAGGCCAAGCAAGCTGGGTTGGCGGTAGACGAGGTGTTCCTCAAGGACAGTGCTGCGCTCTTGCGGGCGAGTTTGTCTGCGACGGCCACCACCAGGCCTGCTAGCGAGGAAGAGCGACAAGGAGATGCATCGCAAGGCCAAGCGGATCCCAGCACCCGGGCCCAGATTGTGGCGACACTATCGGCTTTGGGTCAGCCAGCAGCAGGCGACATCGACCAGCTTTTTGCGCAGCGCACCACGCTGTCGCCAGATGATCAGTTGCTGGTCGCTGAAGCTGCGGCAGCGGCGGGCGCCCAGGGCGTTGCTCAGGCCAAGACGATTGTCGAAGAGCTGACGCGCGCCGTGCACATCGACACTGCGACGGCGCACTGGGCAGGGGCCAATGGTGTCGATGCGCCGTGGGCGACGCCGGTGCGGACCAATGCGCTGCTTTTGCATGTCCTGGTCCAATTGACACCCGACCACCCGCTCGCTGTGCGGCTGGCCCGCTGGCTGCTGGATCAGCGCCACGACGACCGCTGGGGCACGACCCAGGACAACGCGTGGGCGCTGCGCGGCTTGGGCGCGTGGATGCAAGGTTTGGACACGGCGACCGGCGATCAGCAGGTCAGCGTGCTGGTCGGCGACAAGCCGGTGGGTGGCGGCACGCTCAAGGCGCGATCGGTCGATCCGCTGGTGCTGCAGGTGCCCGAGAGCGCCCTCGCTGCCGGGCTTTTGCCGGTCGTGGTGACCAAACAAGGGCCTGGCCAGCTGCACTACAGTGTGCGGTACACCTATGCGCTGCAAGCGGACGCGGAAGTGGCTCGCAACGCAGGCTTTTTTGTGCAGCGATTGGTCTACCTCGAGTCGGGCGAGCGGGCCAGCACGGATCTGACTCGGGGCACCACGCTGCTGGTGGCGGTGGTGGTGATGTCCGACCGCGACCGGCACGACGTGGCGCTGGTCGATCAGCTGCCGGCAGGCTTGGAGCCCACGGATTTTGCGCTGCGGGCCAGCTCGCTGGCAGTCCAGCACCAGTTGAGCGCGTTTGCGGCCAAGCTGCTCGGCAAAGATGTCGACGTCACAGGCAACGCGCGCGAGCGGCGGTCTGTCAACGACGCCAGCCACAGCGAGTTGGCAGGCCGGCAAGTGCGCTGGTTTATCGACCACATGGCCGCAGGACCGCACGTGTACACCTACGCTGCCCGTGCCGCAGTGCGCGGTAATTTCTTGGGCCGTGGCGCAAAAGCCGAAGCGATGTACGCGCCTGAGGTGTTAGGCTCGTCGGGACCCAATCGCCTCACTGTCCGATAGCAGGGCATGACCGGGCGACGCCTCCGCTGGTTCGGCGCGACAACGCTCGCAATCGCCTTGTTGTGGCTGACGTTCCGCGCCGGCTTGCTCGGGCCTGAACACCTGCAAGAGACGCTGCACCAGCGCTTTGGCGTCACCCGGATCTACGACCGCGAGGGCCGGGTGCTGCAGGCGCTGACCGCGACGGCGGCGACGTGGCATCGTCCGGCCAAGCTGGCCGACATCTCGCCGCACTTGGTGACCGCGACGCTGGCCCTAGAGGACCAGCAGTTTTGGGACCACTTCGGCGTGGACCCGCTGGCGATGGCGCGGGCTATGGGCCAAAACCTTGCGGCGCGCAGGGTGGTGTCGGGCGCATCGACGCTCACCCAGCAGCTGTGCAAGTGGCTAGCGCCGCGACCGCGCACGCTGTGGGGCAAGCTTGCCGAGGCCGTGGCAGCGACCAATCTCGAGGCGCAGCTGAGCAAGCCCGAGATCCTGGAGCTGTACTTGGGCTACGCCCCGTACGGCGGTCAGCAGCGCGGCGCCGAGCAGGCTGCGCGGGCTTGGCTGGGCAAGTCGGCGGCAGACCTGACAGTGGCCGAAGCGGCGTGGATGGCGGTGCTGGCGCGCTCGCCCGGGCGACTCGATCCGCAGCGCAGCGTGACGGCCGCACTGCCGGCCCAGCGCCGCCTACTGCAGCGCATGCACCGGCTGGACTGGATCAGCGACGCGCAACTCCAGATCGCCTTGGCGCAGCCGATTGCACTGGCGCCGGATCCGAGTCGGTACCGCACGCCACACCTGGTGCAGTGGCTGCTGCACACGCTGGGGCAGCCAATGGCGGCCCAACCGCAGGCGGTGTACACCACGGTCGATGCCGGGCTGCAAGCAGAAGTCGCGGCGCTGGCCAAAGCGCATGTGCACAGCTTGCGTGACCGCAACGTCGGCAACGCCGCGGTGGTGGTCATCGACAACGCGACGGCGCAAGTGCGCGTGCTCCTTGGTTCAACCGACTATGCCGACGCCGCACATCTCGGGGCCAACAACGGCGCGCTTGCGCTGCGTCAGCCCGGCTCGACCATCAAGCCTTTTACCTTTGCCGCCGCTTTTGAGCGCAATTTCAGCCCAGCCACCCTGCTGGCAGACTTGCCCCAAACGTACGACACGCCGCAGGGCAGCTGGTCGCCGGGCAACTATGGCGGGCAGGCCCACGGTCCAGTGCGCGCGCGCATCGCGTTGGCCTCCAGCATGAACCTGGCCTCTGTTCAGATTTTAGACAAGATTGGCGTTTCTGCGCTATTGCACGATCTGGCCCGGCTCGGTTTTGGCTCTCTGGACCGCCGGCCGGATCACTACGGGTTGGCGCTGACGCTGGGCGATGGCGAGGTGTCACTGCTCGAGCTCACCGCTGCGTTCGCCACGCTGGCCCGTGCCGGCAGGTTCCTGGCCCCTCAACTGATGACTGCGGTTGTAGACAGCGCTGGCCAAGCCAGGCGGATGCTACCCGCGGTGCCTGTGCCGGTATTCTCGGCGGCGACGGCTTGGCAATTGTTCGACATCTTGGCCGACCCGCACGCCCGCGAATTGGCGTTTGGCCGCGGCGGACCGCTGGAATTGCCCTTTTCGGTCGCGGCAAAGACGGGAACCTCCAAGGGCTTTCGCGACAATTGGGCGGTCGGCGCCACCGTGGCCTTTACCGTGGGCGTGTGGGTCGGCAATTTCGATGGTTCGCCGATGCGCGACGTCTCGGGCGTCACTGGCGCAGCGCCTCTGCTGCGCGATGTGCTGCTGCGCCTGCATCGGTCTGGGGTGCCCCAGCGACCGCCGCGGCCGGCGCAGTTGGAGCAGCACCGGCTCTGTGCGCTGTCGGGCGGGCTGGCAACTGCGGCATGTGGCCCGACTGCCCACGAGTGGCTGCGGCCGGATCAGATGCCGGGCCGCTGCACTTGGCACGTGGCAACTGACGGCGGGCCGCGCCTGCAAGTGCCGCCGGAGTTTCGGGCGTGGGCGCTGAGCAACCCGGCGATCGCGGCCGACCTGAGCGACGCTTTCAGCGATGACCACAGCCAATTGGCCATCCTGCAGCCGCGGCCTGGCAGCCACTACTTGCTCACGCCCGCGTTGCCGCATACCCAGCAGCAGTTGGCCCTGCGGGCGCGCGTGCCCGATCCGCAGTGGCGGCTGCGCTGGACCATGGACGACGCCGTCTTGGCGACGTTGCCAGCGGACAAGCCGTTGCTGTGGTCTTTGGCGCCCGGCGCTCATCTGGTGGTTGTCGAAGCACTGGACCGGGCCACTCGGGTGGTCGGACGCGACTCAGCGCGGTTTCACGTCGGTGGACTTTCGCCCAGCAATTGATCGCAAAAACCGACAATGCCGCAATAAATCGAACAGTTGAACAAAGGGCGTTCAGATTGCCGCTAGAGGCCGCTACCTCAGCCACGCATGGTCGACATTGTGCTGGCACGCCTCGTTCGCGTCGCCGCAGTCTTCTGACAACCACGACCGCTGCGGAATGTTGGCAAACGTCGTCTCAGTACCCGATGCCGTCTTTTCGTCCGCGTTGTTGGTGGCCCAACACGCAGCATAGGTGTCGACCAGATTCTTGGGCCAAAACCGCAAGTCGTAGGCGCTGCCGACGCCGACTGTGTGACAGGCCCAGCCCTGCCGGGCCTCGCTGGACTTGGCTTTGATGGCGTCGATCTGCGCATCACTCAAGCTATACTTGTACGGTTGCTCGCCGACGCCCTCAGTGTAGATCTTGTAGGCGTAGTCGGTCGTTTCTTCGATGCGGGTCCAGCCTCCGCCCAATGTCGTCATGTCGCAGGTGGCTGGGAAGGGGTCCAGACCGCCCAATCCGTCCGGATCGATCCAGTAGGTGCCCGACTGCGTGGCCGGCAGCTTGGTCAGTAAGTCTTTACATGTTATCGCCGGATTGGCCTGAGTGCCCCAATATGTCAGCGAAATCGGGAAGTACTGGGTGCCATTGCACACATAGATCGTGCTGTCCTTGTTGCCGTAGTACATCGTGCCGGCGTTGAACTTGTTGCACGCGACAGGCGGGATGTCGGTGTTGTGGAGCTGCAAACCGCCCAGCGCCGCGACTTTCTTGGTCGACAGGGTCTTGACCGCAATGCTCCAGCTGTTGAGTTGGCCGTCCGTGGTGTTGTTGAGGAAGGCGCTATCGACCACCGTCAACTTCCACTTGCCCTTGGGATTCTTGCCATTCCAAGTCGTGAGGTCGCCTTTGACCAGCGCTGTCGGCGGGTAGCTGGCTTTGAGCGCCTCGCCCTTTTTACCGGACTTGCTGTACAGCGTGTAGCTGTCGCCATTGGGGTCAAGCAGCTTGACTTCGACAGCTGAGATGTCGCTATTGGCGAGATCCACTGTAACAGCCACGCCTTGGGCCAACCCGACGTCAGGCAGTGAGATTTCGTCGGTGATGCCGTCCGGATTTTGGTCTTTGATCGCGACAGCCGCGCCGCTTGGGTAGGCGTCGTTGAAGGTGTCGGTCAACAGACCATTGGAAACGACAGCCAAGTCATCGGGCTGCAGCTTGAGCTGGACCGCCAGACAGTCGAGCGAACCGTCCGCCTTCAGGCCGCGCACCACCAAACCTGTGCCGCATGCCGCACCGACTTGAGCCAGCACGGGCTTGCCAGTCAAGTCGCCGTAGGCGCCGGTCTTGGCTACGTCAGCCAGGCCAGCAGCTTTGGCGTACACGGCCAAGTCGGGCTGATTCTTGAGATCGGCATACTCGCCCGAGCCGGCGACTTTGGCGAGGCTGGCGGCCTTGACATACTCGTTGAGGTCGGGATTGCCTTGCAAATCCATATAGCTACCACTAGTAGCCACTTTGGCCAGCCCGGCAGACTTGGCATAGACTGCCAAATCGGGCTTGTTGGCCAGGTCAGCGTACGCGCCGCTGGTGGCAATTTTGGCCAAATCCGCGACTTTGGCGAAAGGTGCGAACACCTTGGCGTCGATCATCGCCCCAGTGACACAGCCAGAGCAGTCCAAGCTCTCAGCCGCGCCCGCCCGCATGGCATACAGCGTGCTGCGCACTTGCACGCGCGGGAGCTCCGGATCTGGCTCGACTTTGACACCGAGCCAGGCGGTGCCGCCCAGTTGCGCGACGACATCGGCCGTGAGCAAAGCCTTTTCACCCAGCACCACGGCAAACAAGCCGCTCTTGACGGTCGCCAGCAGCGGCCCCTCGGACCACAGCGCCTTGCCGCCAGTCTCTTCTTTGTAAATCGAAATGTTGAGCACGTAGGCCCCGTCGGCGGCCGCACCACCGCCGCTGGCTTGGAGGGCCCCTTGCACCTGCAGGGTCATGGGCACGGCCAAGGCGACAGTCGCAGTGAACGTGAGCACTGCAGCACCAGTAACCGTAAGAATTCTGAAAAACATCACTTCACCTCTGGCCACCAGCGGTGCCGACCGCCTGTGGGCCAGTAGCGTAGGCAATTGGTGCCAAGGCGGCAACTACTTGCGACCCTTGGCCTACAGCAGCAACGACGGTACGGCCAGCGTCAGCGGAAACGCCACGTCAAGGCTGGCGCTGTCCAAGGTGGCAGAGAACCACTGGTCGTCCAGGGTCCTGCGGGTAGTGGCGGTAGGGTCAGGCACAGACATCGGTGCATACCGTAGGCGCGGTTGCGCCGAGGCGCAAATTGCTGTGGCGCGTGGTGTGTGACCAAGAGCACTTCTTGTATAATTTCATTGATCTGAACAAAGGGTGCAGGCGATTAATTCAGGGGTCTCGGGCAAATTTCAAGCCGCGCGAGGCCGCGAGGCCAACCAGCACCAGCGCCGCCCCCGTCCAGTACGGCGCCCGCAGGTGCCACTCAAACAGCGAACCCGCCGCCGCTGGACCCAGCACCCGGGCCAGTGCCGCCGCCGACTGCCCCAGCCCCAGCGCGGCGCCCTGCCGGTCCGGCCCAACCGCCTTGGACAGCAGCCCCGTAACCGATGGCGTAGTGATGCCTTGGCCGAAAGCGAGCACCGCGCAGGTGACCAAGAACGCCCAGAACAGGCCACTTTCGGCCACCAGCGGCATCGCCGCCAGACCCAGCGCCACCACAATCGAGCCGATCCGCACCAGCTTGAGCTCGCCATGCTTGCGCGCCAGCTTGCCAATCAGCCCACCTTGGACCACGGCCATGGTCAGGCCAACCGTGAGCATCGCAAGCGTCGTGAGCTTGGCGGCGGTGCGATGGCCTGCCGTAGCAGTCTCCGGCACCAGCGCTTCGCGCACCCACACGTGCTCAATGAGCAGCGCGACAATCTGCTCCATCAGCGCAAAGCCCGTGGTCAACACCAGCGACAGGATCAGCAACTGGCGCACGCCCGGTCGGTTGAGCACATCGCGGCGGATGTCCTGCCGCGACTGCGGCGAAGGCGGATGCAAGTCCGGCGCCCGGGTCTCTGGCAAAAAGAAGTAGGCGGAGATCAAGTTGAGGACGCCCAGACCCGCGGCGGCGTAGGCCGGAACGGCAAGGCCAAACTGCCCCAGCGTGCCACCGATCGCCGGACCAATCACAAAGCCGAGCCCAAAAGCCACCCCAATCAGACCCATGCCTTTGGCCCGGTTCTCAGGTGTGGTCGTATCGGCGATGACCGCTTGCGCCGCCCCAATGTTGGCGTTGCCAAAACCAGCCAGCATCCGCGCGGCAAACAACATCCACAGGCTGTCGGCGCTGGCGAACAAAAAGTAGCCGAGCGCCGAAATTGCCACCGAGCTGAGCACGACCGGGCGCCGACCGATGCGATCCGACAGCCGCCCCCAAAACGGCATAAACAAGAACTGCATCAGGGAGTAAGACGCCCCGACCAGCGTAATCACCGCCGGCCGGGCTCCAAAGCTCTGGGTGTAAAAGGCCTGAATCGGAATGATCAGGCCAAACCCGAGCAAGTCTAAGAACACCGTGGCAAAGACGACCCCAAGCGCCGCGCGCGAGATGGGCTTGACCGGCGGCACCGCGGTGGTCAAGCGGCCACCGCGCCTGCTGCCTGCATCTGGTGCAGGGCGCCGGCAAAATTGTCGTGAATCAGGACCACGGCAAGATCACCCGGCTGGGCCCATTGCAGCGCTTCGGCGACGGCGGCCTCTTCGCTGTTCTGGACACTGATCTGAGCGTCTGGCACGCCCAGGGCCAGCAAACGTTGGCGCATCAACTGGGTAATTTCACCCAGAGGACGGCCCCGCAAGTAATGCTCCGTCTCTTTGAGCACATAGCGGTCGGCGCACAAGCCATGTGCGACTTCGGCGAGCTCGCCAATGGTCGCATCGCTGCGGTCGCCCGCCTGGCCGAGGATGATCATCCGCCGCTTGGCTGGCAGCGCCTTGGCCAGGTGGACAATTTGGCTGACGCCATCGGCATTGTGGGCGAAATCGAGCAAGAACTGTGCGCCATTGCCGCGCAGGACATTGGCCCGGCCTGGATTGTCGGTGGGATTGCCGCCAAACGTGCGCAACCCTTCGCGAATCGCCTGCCATCCCAAGCCCAGCCCGCGGGCCGCGACCAGCGCGGCTAGCACGTTGTCGACGTTGTGCAAGGCCGCCCCGCCAAAGGTCAACGGCACTTCGGTGACCGGCAGCACGTACTCGCGGTGGGCACCGCGCTGCCACGTCAGCACGCCGTCGCGCACCGTCGCCGTCTCTTCGCCATAGCGAAACGCTTGCTGGAACGTCCGACTTTCTGGATCGCGGCTGAACCAGGCGTGGTTGAGCAGCGGCGAAAACACCTGCTCGTTCTCGGCGACCTGGACGAGCACCGGGCATCCCGCATTGAGCACCAGCTTGCCACCGGGACGCAGGCCGCGCCGCACCGTCAGCTTGGCCAGGGCCATTTGCGCGACGGTGTCGATGCCCCACTCGCCCAAGTGGTCGGTGCTGACGTTGGTCACCACCGCCACCGATGCCAGATTGGTCGCCAGCCCCCGGCGCAGCATGCCGCCGCGCGCGGTCTCCAGCACCGCCATTTCGACACGCGGGTCGCGCAGGACTTTGCGGGCAGCGCCCGGCCCCGTCCAGTCGCCATCTTCGACAGTGCGCTCGTCGATGCTCCAGCCATCGGTCGAGGTGTTGCCAACGTGGTGACCGGCACAGCGGGCGATGTGCGTCAGCAGCCGCGAGGTGGTGGTTTTGCCATTGGTCCCAGTCACCAGCGCGACCGGAATCGTGGCAAAACGCATGGCGTCGAGCTCACGCGGATCAGGCAGATCGCCCACCGGCCAACACAGGCACGAGCTGCCAAATCCGAGCGACACCACTTGTTCGTCCCACAGCAACGGCAGGTCGAGCTCCCAGGCGAAATCGGACAAGGCCACCAACGCAGGATTGGCCTCTGCCGCGGCCGCATCTCGAAACGCACGCATCGCCTGACTGCCGGTGCCGCGCCCCTGCATGTCCACGGCCCACTCGGCAATATCGACAGCGGTGTTGAGGCGATCGATCGCCGCCGAAAACGCCAGCGTGGCACCGCCGTGCGGGCTGTGTAGGCTGTTGTGCTTGCGAATCGCGGACTGCATCGGCCACTTGAGGCCACTGAGGGTGTTCAGGACCCGCGCTTTCCACGTCTTGGATTGCTCGGAGTGGCTGCTACCCGCGGCATAGGTCACTTCCACGGCTGCGCCCGTGCCGCGCAGCAAGTGGTTCGGTCCGGTCAGGCGGCGGCCTTCGAGGCACTTCATGGCTAATCCTCCTCTTCGCCGCGGGCAATGCGCACACCGCGCTCGTCGCGCACCAAACCTGCGATGGACGCTTGGTCGGCGGGCTCTTCCTCTTCGCGGGGCGCAGGCTTGTCGGAGGGCCCTGGCCGCGCCACGCCGCCGCGCTGCTGGTGGTGGTAGATGATCTGCTTCCACGACCGCGAGATCTTGTCGCAAAACGCCAGCAGCAAGTCGCCGGGCTCGCACATCGTCAGCGCCCGGTCCAGCGCTTCGACTTCGCCGGGCACTTGGAGCACCCGGTCTTCGGGCACGCCTGCAGCCATCAAGCTTTGGCGGAGCAGTCGTGGCACTTCATCGCGATCCCGACCGCGGGCATGATCGTCGCGACGGCAGATAAACCAATCAAAGTGCGGCGCTGCGATGCGGGCGATCTCGGCAATGTCTTCGTCGCGCCGATCGCCGGGCGCGGCAATCACGCAAACGCGCTTGCCATGGGGGCCCAGTTGGCCTCCTTGGACCAACCGGTCGACCAGTGTGCACATCGCCTGCACCGCCGCCGGGTTGTGGCCGTAGTCCAAGATGACCCGAAAGCCCAAGCCATCAAAGATGTTCATGCGGCCAGGCACTTGAAAAAACGTGGTGTCAAACGTGCGCAAACCGTGGCGCACGTCGTCAAGCTTGACGCCCATCGCGCACGCCATCGCCGCCGCAAACATGGCGTTTTGGACATTGTGCAGCGCCTTGCCCTCCAATGTCGCCGGAATGAGGTGTGTCCACAGCAAGGGCAAGTGCGCCTGACGGTCGTAGACCACGATCATTTGGCCATTGACCCCCTCTTCGAGCGCCACAGCTTTGCCCCCTGCGCGAATGTGCTCGCGCACCAAGGCATTTTTGGCATTGAGCGTGACATACCAGATCGCCTTGGCTTGGCTGTGGTCGGCCATCGCCAGGCACAGCGGATCGTCGGCGTTGAGCACAATCGCGTCTCGGGCCACCTCAATCGGAATGCGCTTGACGCAGGCCAGTTGCTCTAGCGTATCGATGCCGCCAATGCCCAGGTGGTCGCCGCTCACGTTGAGGCAGCACGCCACATCGGGATAGCGGTAGCCCAAGCCTGCCCGGAGCATGCCACCGCGGGCGGTCTCGAGCACGGCGACCGTCACGCTCGGATCGCGCAGCACCATGTGGGCCGACTGTGGCCCGGTCATGTCGCCTTCCACCGTGCGCCGCCCGTCGATGTACACACCATCGGTGGTGGTCATGCCCACTGTTTCGCCGCGCATCTTGAAGATGTGGCCGAGCATACGGGTCGTGGTCGTCTTGCCGTTGGTGCCGGTAATGGCGGCAATCGGTATGCGGGCCGCTGTGCCAAGCGGAAACAGCATGTCGATGACTTTGTTGGCGACATCGCGCGGCTTGCCCTCTGACGGCGCCACGTGCATGCGAAAGCCGGGCGCTGCGTTGACCTCGCAGATGCCGCCGCCCACTTCGCGGTAGGATCGGGTGACATCAGGGGTCAGAAAATCGACGCCGATGACGTCTAGCCCAATCGCCTGCGCCACCCGCTGCGCCATTTCGGTGTTGTCGGGGTGCACCTGATCGGTGAGATCGATGGCCGTGCCGCCGGTCGACAGGTTGCCGGTCGAGCGCAGGTACAGCACCCTGCCCTGATCGATCACCGTGGCTTTTTCGATGCCGGCCGCCAACATGAGCCGCTCGGCTTGGTGGTCGAGCTCAAGCCGGGTCAGCACCTTTTCATGGCCGACCCCGCGCCGCGGATCCTGATTGGTGATGGCCACCAGCTGCTCAACGGTGTGCACGCCATCGCCGACGACGTGCCCGGGCACGCGCTTGGCCACCGCCACCAGCTCGCCGGCGATGACCAGCATCCGGTGATCTTCTCCAGTAATAAACGACTCGACCAGTACCGCGCGGCTGTGCTCACGGGCCTTGTCGTAGGCAACCTCGACTTGGGCAGCGTCGCGCAAATCTACCGACACCCCGCGACCGTGATTGGCATCGAGCGGCTTGACCACCACCGGATAGCCAACGCGGCGGGCGGCCTTCAGGCAGTCTTCCTTGGTGTACACCATCTCCTGCTTGGGCACCGGCAGCCCAAGGTCGCCCAAAATTTTGTTGGTCTCCTGCTTGTCGCTGGCGAGCTCGACGGAGATGTGGCGCGTCTCGCTGGTCACCGTCGCCTGGATGCGCTTCTGCCACTTGCCGTGGCCGAACTGTACCAGCGAATAGTCGTTGAGGCGCAGCCACGGAATGCCGCGCGCCTCCGCCGCCCGCACCAGCGACAGCGTCGATGGCCCCAGCGCGCGGCGCTGCACTTGGCGAATCAGGTCGGTCAGCTCGCGGTTGAAGTCGAAGTCCGGCTCCCGCTCTGCGCCCGTGTCGATCTCTGCGGGCACCAAGTGATGCAGCAAACGCATCGCGAGGTCGACGGACGACTGCCCGGCGCGCGCATCTTCGTACTCAAACACCACGTGGTACTCACCCTCTTTGCCGGTGCCGCGGGTCTTGCCAAAGTTGACCTTGGATCCTGCCAAATTCTGCAGCTCGATGGCGACGTGCTCGAGGACGTGGCCCAGCCAAGTGCCCTCGCCATCGGCGCGCAGGCGCTCGACAAAGCCTCCTCGGTAGCCAGGACTGCAGGTGTGCTCTTCCAGCGTCGGCAGTGCCGCGAGCAGGCCGTCGACAAACCCGGGCAGCTGCGCGGACGGCCAATTTTCTAAGGCGCCCAGCTGCACTGTCAGCCGGATACACGGAAAATGAGCATACAGATTAGGACCTTGGTAGACACGGGTCTCGAGAATTTTCATGCGGACGGGGCCTTGTTGAAGCGTCGGGCGCGGCCGGAGGGTAGCAGAGGGGTGCGGCGGCGCAAAGCAGGCGGACACCCCGCGATCCCCCGCGGGAGATTTCTGTGGGGAATTTGGGCACCGGCACAACGCTGGGTGGTATGGACGCCACAATTGGCCGACGATCGCGCGCTGAAGTGACAAAGTCCTTGCTCCGCCGACCAATTCGCGGCACACTGCCCGCCCGCGGCAGGCCTGCTTCGGTCCGCCCCTGTGCGCTCGGCGCAAGGACTTTGACCCAATTATGAAAATGCCCAGTGGCCTGAAGTCGTTGCTCGAGCAGGGCATCGTCAGTGAAGTCGTGCGCCCGTTGATGAGCGGCAAGGAAGCCCAAGTCTATCTGGTGATCTCAGAGGGCGAGCTGCGGGTCGCCAAGGTGTACAAAGACGCCCAGCACCGCTCGTTCAAGCATCGGGCTGACTACACCGAGGGTCGGCGGGGCAAAAGCTCACGCGACCAGCGCGCGATTGCCAAAGGCAGCAAGCACGGCAAGGAACAAGAGGAGCTAGCGTGGCGCTCCGCTGAAGTCGACATGATCTACCGGCTACGCGCGGCCGGCGTGCGGGTGCCTGAACCGTATCACTTTGTCGACGGTGTGCTGGTCATGGAGCTGGTCAAAGACGAGGACGGCAACCCGGCGCCGCGGTTGGGCGATGTCGAGCTGGAAGCCGGGCCGGCGCTGGCGATTTTCCAGACGCTGCTGCGTGAAGTGGTCCGGATGCTGTGCGCGGGCGTGGTGCACGGCGACCTCTCGGACTTCAACGTGCTGATGGGCGCAACGGGGCCAGTGGTCATCGATTTTCCGCAGTCCTTTGATGCGGCCCAGAACCAGAGCGCCAAAGAGATCCTGATTCGGGACGTGGCCAACCTCGAACGCTTCGCCATCGGCCACGGTAACGTCGACTTGCCGCAGCGCCATGCCCACGAGATGTGGGATCTGTATGCGCGGGGCGACTTGAAGCCCGACACGCTGCTGACGGGGCGCCATCGGCCGTCGGAGCGGCGGGTCGACTTGCGCGGGCTGCTGCAGGAACTGGCGGACGACGAAGACGATGCGCGGCGGCGGCGGCCGAGCGCCGGCTAAAAAACATGGGCGCACCCTTTGTTCAACTCGTCGCAGGGATGCGCGTGCCCAGCGCGCGCTTGGTATCGGGTGTAGCCAATTGAGTCAACCGGAAAGCCGCAGCGGTGACCATTGTCGGGGACGCTGTCGCCATGAATTGCGCGGGAATTGCACGGCCCATTTGCTCGCTGTCTACGCTTCGCAGTGCCAGTCGCCCGTGCCACCACCCAAGACTCGCTACCGGTGCGCTGGCTAGGCTTTCACCGGACGGGGCTTGCACCCGCTGGGTTGTATTCACGAATTCCAAGTTAGGTCATAGGGCCTCCTTGTCTTCGTGCCAAGCTTTCTTGGCGGACCGAGCTTGCGACCCACCAAGCAAGCACGAACTGTCCAAGCCATACTTGGACAGTTCCTTAGGGCGCAGGCTCAGGCGGCGCCCGCAACCTGTCGCGTAGTTCAAGGCGGGCGCGGTGCAGCCTTGTCTTCACAGTCGCCACCTGCAACCCGAGCATCGACGCCACTTCTGGCGCCGTAAGTCCCTCGACGTCGCGCAAGACCAGCACCTCCCGATACGCCGGGCGCAATTGTTCGAGGGCCTGGGCGACGCGCTCAGCCATGCGATGCGCATCGAGCGTGTCACCCGGTTCGGGCAGGTCGGCGAACAGGGTCAGGGGCTCGCGTGCACCGTCATCGTCCAGCGACACTTCGGCTTGGCGTACACTCTTGCCGCGACGTTGCTGTTTTTGGCAGAAACGGCGGGCAATTTGGTACAGCCAGGTCGGCAGCGCGCTGTCCTGGCGGAAACTGGACAGCCCGCGGGCAGCCGCCACCAGCGTGTCCTGGGTGACGTCCTCAGCCTGGGTCTGGGTCCGACACATCCGCGCCGCGAACTGGGCAATGCGCGGTGCATTGGCGCGCAGCACCTGCTCGAGCGCACGCCGGTCACCGCGCTGGGCCAAACGGAGCAGGTCGAGATCGGTTGCCATGCACACCACGCGCGTCAGGCAGTGACGCCTGGGCCAAGCTAGCCCTTGGCACACGTGCGCGCAATGAGGCTCTGTCACGACAAAGACCGCCCACAGCCTACCGTGAATCCTTTTGTGGCCGCGTGGCTCCTACCTGATGGCCGCACCTCTCACTTGGCGGCCGCTGGAGCCCAAAATCATGTGTAGAAGAGTCACGTGTTCCGCCTGTGCCAAACCCACCTACGCGGGCTGCGGCGCCCACATTGAGCACGTTCTGGGCGATGTCCCCAAGGACAAGCGCTGCACCTGTAGGCAGCGCGAAGGGGTGGGGCGCCCTACCTCGGCAACGACTGCGTGGTGGCCGTTTGGCAGCAACAAGGGTGGCTCGGAGGTGGCCAAATGAACACACCGGGCAAGACCATAGTCATCGTCGGCGGAGTCGCGGGTGGCGCTGCAGCGGCGGCCAAGGCGCGGCGCACCGACGAACATGCGCAAATTGTCCTGTACGAGCGGGGAATCTGAACAAAGGGTGCGACCGTTCATCCCCTCAGCAACCCGGCGGACTGGTCTTGGCACAGTTGTTGTCGCAGCCGTCACCGTTGACCTTGTTGGCGTCGTCGCAGGCTTCGATCGCTTCGATCACGCCGTTGCCGCACAGCGGATTGTCGACGCAGCAAACGCCCAAGCCCTGCAATTCGTTGCATCCATAGCTTGCCGAACACCACGGGTTGGACGATCCCCACGAGCAGTTGGACGTCTGCTGGTTGGACATCGGCCCGCCCGACATGGTCAAGTGCCCTGCGCCACTACTGGGCCGACAGCCGATCGCGCCGATGACCTGCCCGGACGCGGTGTAGCTCCAACCCGCATTGTACGCGTTGAATTCTTGCAGGATGCACAGGTGCATGCCAACCGGACAGTCGGCGCCCTTGTCCTGCTCACACGAAGCGGGGTTCTGGCACAACACGGCCTTGCCGCTGGGTGCCTGCGACAGCGTGGTGCCCTTCTGACAGGTCTTGGACTCTGACTGGCACGTCCCGCTGCAGCCGTCGCCTGAGTTGGTGTTGCCGTCGTCGCAAGTCTCGCCGCTGTCGGTGACCTTGTCGCCGCAGCCGGCCTTTTTGCAGGTGGTCCGGCAAGCGTTGGCCAGCGTGTCGCTGTTGCTGTTGCCATTGTCGCATTGCTCAGCACCCTTGACGATGCCATCGCCGCACTTGGTCACGCACAAGCTGGGTGTACCAGTGCAGTTGTACCCGGGCTCGGCGGCACACAGGTTGCTGCACCCATCGCCGCTGTTGACGTTTTTGTCGTCGCATGTCTCTGAACTGCTGACCACGCCGTCGCCGCAACTGGAAACGCAACTGAAGCCATTGCCGGCAAATCCTGCGTCGCACACGCACGCCAAAGCGCCGGTGACGACCTTGCACGACGCATTGGCGGCGCACAGCGTGCCCATCTTGCACACGCCGGCCGCGCACTTGTCGGCGGTGGAGCAGGCGTTGCCATCGTCACAATTCGCGGTGTTGGGGCTGAACTTGCACCCGGTGGCAGGGTCGCAGGTATCGTCGGTGCAGCTGTTGCCGTCGTTGCACGTCACGGCTTTGCCGGCGCTGCACAAGCCGTTCTTGCATAAGTCGTTTTCGGTGCAAGGGTTGCCGTCGCTGCAAGCCAAGGTGTTGGCGCCCGCGCCGCATCCGGCGATGGCCTCGCAAAAATCGTTGGTGCACGGGTTTTTGTCGTCGCAGGCGACCAAGCCGGTGTTGACGCAAGTGCCGCCCGTACAGATGTCGCCCGTGGTGCAGGTGTTGCCATCGTTACATTTAATTTTGTTTGGATTTTGCAGGCATCCGAACAACGGATCGCAGGTGTCATCGGTGCACGGGTTGCCGTCGTCGCAGACTTTGGGCGTGCCGGGCGCGCACTTGGTGGCCTTGCAGGCGTCCTGATCGGTGCACAAGTTGCCATCGTTACAAGGCAAATTGTTGGCAATGAACAGGCAGCCTAAGCCTGGATCGCAGGCGTCGCTGGTGCATCCATTGCTGTCGTCGCAGCCTTTGGTGCCCAAGGGCACGCACTTGCCGCCGTTGCAGGAGTCGCCGACGGTGCAGCTGTTGCCGTCGTCACACTGTGCCTTGTTCGGCACTTGACCACAGCCCAGCTGCGGATCGCACTTGTCGTCGCTGCACGGGTTGCCGTCGTTGCAGACCTTGGCGGTGCCGGGGCTGCACTTGCTGGCTTTGCAGACGTCGTCTTCGGTGCAGGTGTTGCCGTCGCTGCAGGGCAAGGTGTTGCCGGTGGTGGTGCACCCGGTGCCCGGATCACATCCGTCGGTGGTGCACGGGTTGCCGTCTTCGCACAGCTTGAACTTGCCGGCCGCGCAGTTGCCGTTCTTGCACCCGTCGTTTTCGGTGCAGACGTTGCCGTCGTCGCAGGCGTCGGCGGTCGAAAGCGAGGTGCAGCCCTTGGCGGCGTCGCACAAATCCTTGGTGCAAGGGTTGCCGTCGTCGCAGACCTTGGGGCTGCCCGGCGCGCACTGTCCGACCTTGCACGCATCGTTTTCGGTGCACGGGTTGCCATCTTGGCAGCTTGCGGCATTGGGTGGGCCGATGCATCCCTTCTTGGGGTCGCAGACGTCGTTGGTGCACGGGTTGCTGTCGTCGCAGACTTTGGTCGGACCGGGCGCGCACACGGCGTCTTGGCACTTGTCGCCCTCGCTGCAGTCGTTGCCGTCGCTGCATACGGCCTGGTTGGCCTTGAAGGTGCAGCCGAGCTTGGGGTCGCATCCGTCGTCGGTACATGGGTTGCCATCGCTGCATGCGGAGGCCTTGCCGCCCTTGCACGCGCTCAAAGCGCAGCTGTCGCCAAAGGTGCAGGGGTCACCGTCATCACATCCCAAGCTGTTGGGCCCAAACACACATCCCGTGAGCTTGCTGCAGCTGTCGGTTGTGCACGGGTTGGCGTCGTCACAGACACTGGCGTCACCGGGCAAGCACAGGCCACCGGCGCAGGTGTCGCCGCTGGTGCACACGTTGTTATCGTTGCATCCGGCGCCGCTGGCCGGGACGAACACGCAGCCGACCTTGGGGTCGCAGCTGTCAGCTGAGCACGGGTTCTTGTCGTCGCACGCCACCGCCAGGCCCTTGCAGAAGCCGTCGCTGCAGAAATCGCCGTTGGTGCACAAGCTGCTGTCACTGCACAAGCCGGTCTTGGGCGGGTATTGGCAGGCGCCGGACACGCAATTGTCGTAGGTGCACTCGCTGCCGTCGTCGCACACGCCGGGCGCGGGCTCGTCGGTCTGGCCGTTGCAGTTGTCGTCTTTCAAGTTGCAGGTCTCGCTGGCGGCGGCGGGCGCGTCGCAGGCAGAAAGCCCTGCGGGTCCGCAGCTGCGCTTGCCAGAGCAACTGCCGGCAGCGCTCTTGGTGCCACAGGTGGTCGCGAGCTTGAGCGCGGTGGCGCGGCCGTCACAGGGGCACACCAAGTCGGCGCGCATGCACTGGGTGCCGGCGGCACCGCCGACACTGGTCACTTGCTGGCAGGCAAACCCTTCGGGGCATCCGGTCTTGCCACAGCTGGTGGCACAGAATTGGCCGATCAGCGCGCCCGCCTGGTCATGGTAGGCCACGCACCGCGACGCGGCGCCGCCCAACACGTTGGAGCAGTCGGTGTCGGCGCCGCATGGTTCGCACAGCCGCGGGTGGGCCGGCGTGCAAATCGTGACCACGTCGCCGCCAGAGCCAGAGACTTGGGTGCAATTGTAGCCCGTCGGGCAGGTGTCGACGCAAGTTTTGGCGCACTGCATGCCGGCCGGTGTCTCGATGCACTGGCCTGAGTCGCACTCGGCGTTGCCGCTGCACATGCAACCCGGCGCAGAGCAGGCTGCGCCGCCGTCGCCGGGTGCGACTTCAGCCGCAACTGTCTCCGCCCGCGACGCCACTTCCAACGCGGCAATCTCCGCCGTGTCGGCGAGCTGGAGAGCCTGGTCTGGGCTGCCAAACTGCACGTCGCTGACGGTCTGGACCTCCTCTGGCTCTACGCCGCCGGCATCGTCACCGCCGGGCGTTGCTTGGGCGCAGGCGACCGCCAAAACTGGCAGCGCCACCCAGGCGATCCAGCGCAAAACACCGACGCACCCTTTGTTCAGATTCATGATATTCCAGTGAAAAGCCCCGATCAGGGACACGTCGAGTTGGCCTTGTCGGGCGTGCCAAGGTCGCCGTTGCTGCCAAAGCTAGCCTTGCCCAAGCACCAGTTGACCGAGTTGTCCATCGCAGCCTTATCGAGTTTGGTGGCGGCCAGTTGGTAGGTGCGGCCAGCGGTTTGCTTTGGAAAGGTCACCTTGGCAATCAAGCCGGTAGTGCACTGCGCGTCGCTGCTGAAACAGACGTATTCGCCGCCATTGTTCAGCGCGATGCCAGATGTCGAGTACCCATAGACATAGTCAGGCACCGGGCCGCCGGTGCCACCCGGGGCCTTGACCGCGGAAAACAGCATGTAGCTGCCTGGTTGCAAAAGCAGACCACCCGTCTGAGACAACGTCTGGTAGAAGTTGCTGTCGCCAAAAATGACGCCTTCGAGCGACAACACTTTCGCCGTGGTGTTGTAAATTTCGACCCATTCTTCTTGGGTGTACGAGGGCGCGGCCATGATTTCGGTGATGATGATCTCGCCAGCAGCTGGCATCTGCGGCTTATCGAACTTGCACAGCGTGCACCCGTCGCTCGCGGTCTGGTTGCCGTCGTCGCACTCTTCGCCCGGGTCGATGACCTTGTCGCCACAATTGGGCGCCTTGACGCATTGGGCTACGCCTTGCGCGTTGGCGATGCACCAACTGCCGGCCATGCACCCGGTCTTGTCGGGCAAATTGGCGTGCAGGCAGCCCTTGGTCACGTTGCAACTGTCGGTGGTGCAGGTGTTCTTGTCGTCGCAGTCCAAGGGTGATCCGGCTTTGCAGACGCCGGCAGTGCACAGGTCGTTGTTGGTGCAGAGCGAGCCGTCGGCGTCACAGCCTTGACCGCTCAGCGTTGCACCATCGTTCTTGCAAGCGCCGGTGGCCTTATCGCAGCTGTCGGCGGTGCATCCATTGGCATCGTTGCAATTCTTGAGATTGCCCGCGAGGCAAGCGCCGCCGGTGCAAACGTCATTGGCGGTGCATCCGTTGTTGTCGGCGTCGCAGGGCTTGGCGTTGTTGGCATGGGTGCAAGCAGCCTTGGCATCGCACGCGTCGTCGGTGCACGGATTGGCGTCTTCGCAGCTCAGCTTGGCGCCTGCGGTGCAGAGCCCGCCCTTGCATGCATCGGCGGCAGTACACACCGAACCGTCGGCGTCGCAGCTTTTGCCGTCACCCTGAGCGACGGAGGCGCACTTGCCAGTGACTGCCGCGCACACGTTGTTGGCGCAGGCGTTGTCGCCGGACTTGTCGCACGTCACGACGGTCGCCGGGTTGACCTTGCACTGAAAGGACGCCGTCGACTTGTCGCAAAACATCGTGCCGTTGCACAGGTTGCCGTCGTCCTTGCAGTCGCTGTCGAGCTGGCACTGGCAAACAGACACCCCGGAAACACAGACTTTGTCTTTGCAGGCATCGCCTTTGGTACACGGATTGCCGTCATCGCAGCTCGCCAAATTGGCCACTTGGGTGCAGCCGACTTGGGTGTCACACGCGTCCGCGGTGCACACGTTGTTGTCGTTACAAGCGCTTGCGGCCTTGGCGGTGCCTTGGCACGCGCCGGCTTTGCAGGTGTCGCTGTCGGTGCATGCGTTGCTGTCGTCACAAGGTGTCGCGTTGGGTGCGTGTTTGCATCCGGCTGCCGCGTCGCAAGTATCGAGCGTGCATGGATTTGCGTCGTTGCAGTCGACCACGCCACCCTTACAGGCGCCCCCGGCGCATGCGTCCTTGTCGCTGCAGGCGGTGCCGTCGTCGCAGGCCGTGCCTTCGGCTTGGTTTTGGACACCGCAGCCGCCGGTCTTGCCGTCACATGCGATGGTCTGGCACGCCGCAGCGAATCCGCACAGCTTGGGTTTGCCGGGCTGACATTGGCCGCCTTGGCACACGTCGCCAACGCTGCACAAGTCGCCATCGTCGCATCCGCTGCCGTCGTCCTGAGTCGCGGTGCAGCCTTTGGCTGGGTTGCAGGCGTCAAGTGTGCACGGGTTGGCGTCGTCACATTTCTTGGGCGTGCCCACGGTGCACTTGCCGTCTTGACAACTGTCGGATTCGGTGCAGGCGTTGTTGTCCGCGTCACAGTTGCCGGCGGTTGGGGTATGGCTGCAGGCCACCTTGGCGGCGTCGCACAGGTCGGTGGTGCAGGCGTTGCTGTCGTCGCAGGCGACTTCGTCGATCTCGCCGTCGCAGTCGTCGTCCTTGCCGTTGCAAGTCTCTGCGTTGACGACGGCCGAGCACGCCAACAAGCCATCTTTGCCGCATTGCCGCACGCCGCCGCACACGCCAGTGACCTTGCCGTCGCTCGCGGTGGTTTGGGCGCTGCAACTGGTGCCCAGCGCCGCTGCAGTTGCGGCTTTGGAGCAACCGCACTCGGTCGCCGCGCCCTCTTTGCCGGGCGCTGGCATGCACTGCTGACCTGTTTTGGCTTGGGCGCTGGTCACAGTCTGGCACGAATACGCGGCAGGGCAGTCGCTGTCCACGCTACAGCCGGCGCCGCAGAAGCGACCGAGCGGCCCGCGGTCGACGCAGAGCGCTTTGCCGACGCCCACGCTGGCGCAGTCACTGTCGCTGTCGCAGGGGTTGCACAGCACAGGCCATTGCGGCAGGCAAAAGAACACAACGTCGCCAGTGCCTTGCGCGACGCATTGCCACCCAGAAGGGCAACTGTCGGTGCAGTTGGCGCTGCAAACTTTGCCGTCGTTGGGCGTGTCGACACAATGGCCGCCGTCGCAGTCGCCGGCTTGGGCGCATGGGCATCCTGGCAGGCCAGGCGAGGTGCACGCCCACGCCGATGGTGGGGCAACGACGTCTTTGGCACCGGTTTCGCTGGCATCGAGCGCCGAATTGACACTTTCTTCGCCGGCATCTGGCGCAACCACGGCGCTGTCGGCCTTGGCATCATTGCCCGCGTCTATCTTGGGCAAGAAACTGACGTCAAGCGCAGTTTGTCCCGCAGGCGCAGCGGCCGGCGTGGCCGCACAGGCCGCCAGCAAGGTGGCCAGCACGTAGGTCAGAGGCAAGAGCGGCGAGCGGAACCAGTGCATTGCATGTTCACGCGCCGCACGCTTGGCGGCTCAGGTGCAGCAGTGTACCCGGCATTGGTGCAGTGCGCCACGAAATCGCGAATCTGTCGAACGGTCAAGGCGTTGCCATTGCGGTGGCCTAGCCCGCGCAAGGCGTGCTATCGTGGCGGTCTGGAGGTGAGCGATGGTCCGCAAACTTATTTGGTCGATTTCACTGTGCTCAGCTGCGGTTGCGTGGCCTACTTGGGCCCAAGTCAGCGGCGCCGACTTGGGCTTTTCGGTCCGCGGCCACGTCAAGCTGGCGCAAGAGAAGCCCGTGCTGATTTTCAAGCCCGCGGTGACGGTCGCCAGCCTGTCGGCGAGCTGCAAGCGCTCCGATGGCGAGCAAATCTCGATTGTCATTGGGCCTATGCGCGCCGGCCAGGAAAGGCGCGTGCCAGTTCCGCAGGGCAAGGGCGTGTTCAAGTACCAGTGCGCGCTGGCCGGCAAGGCCAATGGTATTGCATTCAAAGACTTTCTGCTCGAGTTCGACACCGCCGTCGGCGACGTGCCCAAGATCCTGATCTCGGCCGATGATGTCGATGAAGCCAAGCGCCAACTGACGGTCAAGCTCACCGAGCCTGCCGGCAAGCTGGAGCTGGACGTCATCGGCGACGACGGCAAGCCGATCGACAACGTGACCCAAAAGTTCGCGGGCGAGCCAGCTGGCACGGCCCTGGTCATCAAGTGGAGCCAGAAGGACGATGCCGTGATGAGCCGCTTCTCGCTGCGCGCCTACGACCCGGCGGGCTACTGGAATGGGCTGGAGTCAGTGACTTTTGTCGACATCCCGCACGAAGACGTGGTTTTCGAGTCGGGAAAATGGGATGTGCTGCCCAGTGAAGAGAAGAAGCTGGAAGCGCCGCTGACGCGCATTGCCGACGAACTGAAGAAAGTCGCCGGCATCTTGCAGGTCAACCTGTACATTGGTGGCTACACCGACACGGTCGGCAAGGGCGAGGACAACGACGAGCTGTCCAAGAAGCGGGCCAGCGCAATCGCGGCTTGGTTCGCCAAGAAAGGTCTGCAAGCGTCGATTCTCGCGCAGGGCTTCGGCGAGCGGGTCCTCAAGGTTCAAACTCCAGACAATACAGACGAAATCAAGAACAGGCGTGCTTCGTACGTACTGGGTACCCAGCCGCCGCCGGCCAACCGGGGATTTCCAACCCGCAACTGGCACCGCGTCAAGTAATCCTTGCAACAGCACGAGTTTTCTGTTGCCACGCTGGTAACGCTGCGGCCAGAGGTCCTGCGTGGTCTGGCGCGGCACGTGCGGGCACTGTTGGGGCCGTGCACGGTGGATCAGGCACTGACGGCGCTCCGCATGCTCCAAGAAGCCGGGCAACCTGCGGATCAAATCACGCTGCACGCCCAGCTCGCCGACGACCGCGACTTGCGCAAGCTGGCCGAAATCGGGCTGCGGCGGCTACAGTGGACCGTGCGACCCGACTTGGATTTGGCAGCGACCGCGCGCATGGCGAGGCGGCGGGCCCGCGCGGCTGAGCTCGGCATCGCAATCGTGCAACGCGGCGTTGATAGCGCAACCGTGACGTTTGACGGCGACGCCGCCGAGGTGAAAGGTCTTGGCCTTGGACTACGAACAGCGTGGCGGTTGCGCGTACCCGAGGGCGAGCTGCTGGCGTTTGGTGCGGCGTGCCAAAGTGCCGGGTTGGTCAGCGTCGCGACGGCGCGGCCGTGGTCGGCAGCGGTCGGTGGCCTGCTCAAGCCAGCGACCACTGGCGCACATTTGGTGGTGGTTGCCCACGAGCTGGCGCGCGCTCAGGCGTGTTTGGACGACGAGATCGCCTTGCACCAGCTGCACGGGCGCAGTGAGCCACAAGGGCAGATGCGCCAGATGGTCGCGGCGCACCGGCGGCTTGGTGCCGCCTACGGTTTTCCCCAGTGTTGCATCGAGGCGTTTGTCGATGCCTTTTGCGAAGTCGTTGCGACCGGCCGAACGGCCGACAACCCGTTGGCGGTGGCGCGCGCGGCGCGGCGCTCCAAGCGCTTTGAGCCGTTGCTGTACACGCTAGTTGCGGACTTGGGTCATGCGCCGCCGACGCCCTTGCGGCACTTGCCGTGTCGCTTCGACTGCTCGGACTCGCTGGCGTTGGCGGATCGCTTGGGCGCCGTGCCGGTCGCAGATCCTGTCAACGTCGTCTTGTTTGCGGGCGGGGCGTACGTCCAGTGCGGTGGTGTGGCAGCTCTCCGTGGTACCGAGTGGAGAATCACAGACGCACCCTTTGTTCAGACCTATGGATTTATTGACGATCCGCGCTCGCGACCACGCTGGCAGGCTGTATTTGACTTGCGTCATCTCGCAATACGGGTGACGCCTGGCTACGGCTTTCGCGTTCGAATCGGCCAGCGCTGGCAGTCATTTCTGGCCGACCCCGACCAAGCGGGTGGCTCCTTGTTCCCAGTCGTGCTTCCATTTCGCGGCGGGCGGACGTCCTTGATGCCGCCCGACAGCGCGACGGTGTGCTGAGAGGGTGTAGCCAAAAAGGCCGAGTTGGGCGAGGGCGTGCGAGGACCGAAACTCCGGCATTTTCGCCGTCAGAATAAATTCTGCGGCTACAGCGATACAGGATCGCCATGACCCGTGGACATGGCGTTGCCTGTCAAGCCTGCTGGCTTGCCGCGATCCCCCGCTTTGAGCGCATCTCTGCGTCACTGCGTCGCTTCTCTCGCTGCGGCGTTCCTGAGTACGCCTCGCTCTTTCAGCTCCTTGTTCCTTGATCTGCATCTCAAATCGGAGGCCGCGGGAGCAATGCCAATCGGTTAGGGAAAATGACTTCGCTTTCAACCAAGTGCCGAGGTAAGTGCAAGCGGCGTTGCACCGCTTGCGGGGACGCCCGGCGGCTGAAGCCGCGGGCAACCACTAACGGTGTCGGCCTGCGCCGTCACCCGGCCGGGCACCCGCGCAGGCGGGTGCCGTCACCTGTAGCCGCGCCATGGATTGCGCCGATGTCTCCGAAATGGTCCCCGCTGCGGTTTGCCAGTGGACTCAATGGGCTACATCCTCTAACTCAGGGTCTCGCCAACACGGCGTCAATTTGCGTGGCGACCTGCGGGTCGAGCGGTTCGACCCTGGGCTCGAAGCGGGCAACCACGGTGCCCTTCTTGTCTACCAAAAACTTCGTGAAATTCCACTTGATTTCGCCGCGCAGGGTCGGGTCAACCTCTTCGGTGAGCGTCTTGTAAAGCGGACTCTTGTCGCCAGTCGCGTGCACTTTGTCAAACAGAGGAAACGTAACAGCAAACTTGGTACTGCAGAACGACTGAATCTGTGCGTTGGAGTCGGGCTCTTGCCCCGCGAAGTCGTTGCATGGAAACCCGAGGATCTCAAGCCCACGGTCCTTGTACGTCGCGTAGAGCTTCTGTAACCCCTCGTATTGCGGGGTCAGACCGCACTGAGACGCCACGTTGACGATGAGCAAGGCCTTGCCGCGGTACGCGGACAGTGAGACGGATTCTCCCTGAATATTGATGACGGTATGGTCGATCACGCGCACTCCTTGATGGTCGATCACGCGCACTCCTTGAGCGGCAGCTGGGCTTGAGGTCTTGGGGGCAGGCGCAACGCGCACTTCCTTCCATCCGCAACTCGCTACGGCTTGAGCCAGAGTCAGGACAATGAACAAAGGTGCGATACGCATGGGTACAGGGTACCGCGGTTCTGTGCGAGTTTGCAAGTAGTTGAACAAAGAGTTGAACAAAGGGTGCGTCGGTTCTTCAAAGTTGGCACCGCCCGTAGACACCGGCTCGCCCTAACGCTACGTTTGCGTTCACGCCGCCTAGGCGCCTGGCAGGCACGCAGATGAGATTACAGCCCGTCACCCCGGACCTCATCACCAAGCTCGTGCAAGCACTTGGCTCCCAGGCTCTGCTGCGCGGCGTAGATGCGCGGACACTGTCTGACGTTGCCACCCAAAGCGTGATGGCGCACTACGCCGAACAGGAGCAGATTCTGGTGCAAGGCGACAAGGCCGACAACTGGGGCGTAATTCTGCGCGGCACAGCCGTCGTTCGGGTGACGCCAGCCGGCTTGACCGAAGCTTTTGACATCGATCGCATCAAACCCGTCGAAATTATCGGAGAGCTTGACGTCTTGATGGCCATGCCGCGGCGCTTTTCGGTGGTCGCGGTGGATCAAGTGCTGGTGCTGCAGATTCCGCCGACGATGTTGCTGGAGTTGTTCCAACGGGCGCCGGCGTTTTCTGTGGCCTACGCACAGAGCTTGGCCAGCCGCTATTTGGCCGATTCGCACAAGGTGCCGTTGCCGTTTTACGACTTGGCGCAGACGTTGCCACCGCCCGATGTCATCAACCTGTTGCCCGCACAGTTCATTGAGCGCCAGCGTATGCTGCCCGTGGCGTCGCAGGGCAACCAAGTTGTGCTCGGGTTTGTCGATGACATAACGTCGCTGGCGGTGTCCGCAGCGCGGCAATTCATGCCAGGCGTTGAGCTGATACCTGTCCGCATCGCCGCCGACGTGTACAACCACGTCTTGCAGTCGATGGTGTCGCTTCGGCCAGAGGCGCGAGAGAGTGGCGGCGCTGCCGAGCCGGGCGACGATGCCCGCCCGGCAGGAGTTGCCGGGGCGTCGGTCGTAGCAGGGTCCAAACCCCTGTCGGCTACGCGCCTGGATCCACTTCTGAAACGGATGGTTGCTGAGGGCGCTTCGGATCTGCACATGTCCGGCAACCATCGGCCTCGCTGGCGCATCGATGGCGAAATGCGCGAGATCGCCGACGCCAAGGTGTTGTCCGATGTGCAAGTCGCTGAGATCTTAGGTCCCGCGATTCCAGATCGCAACAAGCGGCAGTTTGCCGAAGAGAATGACACCGACTTCGCGTACAACTTGCCCGATGTCGCCCGCTTCCGCGTCAACATGTTCCGCGACCACAATGGCATCTGCACGGTGATGCGGGTGATTCCCTCCAAAATCATGACATTGGAGCAACTTGCGCTACCCGAAGGCGTTCGGCGCATGTGCGACAATCCCAAGGGGTTGGTGTTGGTGACCGGTCCGACCGGGTCTGGCAAGTCGACCACCCTGGCGGCGATGATCGATTACATCAACCGCAACCGGCGAAGCCACATCATCACCATGGAGGACCCGATCGAGTTTGTACATAAGTCCGCTAAATCGCTGGTTAATCAGCGAGAAATTGGGCTGCACACCCAAAGTTTTGGCCGCGCCCTGCGCGCGGCGCTGCGCGAGGATCCGGACATCGTGCTCGTGGGCGAAATGCGCGACAAGGAGACAATCGCTCTAGCTCTGGAGACCGCCAACACCGGCCACTTGGTGTTCGGTACGCTGCACACGTCGACGGCAATTTCGACGGTGGACCGCATCATCGATGTCTTTCCGCCCGACCAACAGGCGCAGATCCGCACAGTTGTGTCAGACGTCCTCAAAGGCGTGGTGTCGCAAACGCTGCTGCGACGCAAGGGCGGCGGGCGTATCGCGGCTCTCGAAGTCCTGATCGGCTCGCACGCCGTCAGCAATTTGATCCGTGAGGGCAAGAATCATCAAATTTTCAACATCATGCTCACCGCGAAGAATCAGGGCAATCAAATGCTCAACGATCAACTTGAGGCACTCGTTCGCGACGCCAAGGTCGACTACGAAGAGGCGCTGATGAAGGCGCTGGACAAACCTGAGCTCGCCAAGCGGTTTGGCCGCGAGTTCTTTGAGAAATAGCCAGAAGGGACTGATGCATCGCATTTTCACGGTCGCGCTGTTGTGGATGGCGCTTGCGGCGCCCGCGCTCACGTTTGCAGCGAGCAACGACGCCGGCCGGTATGTCCACAAGCAAGGCACCAAGACGCTCAAGGAGCTGCTGCAGGCCGAGCTCGAAAGTGCCAAGAAGGCCAGTCCTGCCGGCCTCATCTTGATGTTCACGTCAGATTGGTGTTCGCCTTGCAAGGCCATCAAGGAGTTTGTTCACAGTTCTGCTGTCGTGCGCAAGAGTCTTGCCAAAGGACAGCTGCTCTTTATCGATGTCGATGAGTGGCGGGGGCCAGCCCAGACGCTGATTGCCGGCGTCGATGCCAGCAAGCTGCCGACGCTGGTGCGCGTCGACGCGGCCTGGAAGGTCCTGCAGACGTGTTATGGCAGTGAGCTTGGGCTGTTGCACGAGGACGCAGTTGCCCACAACTTTGGGCGATTGCTGCAGGGGCTGCCGATCGAGAAGGCGTTCTACGAAGGGAAATCCGAGCTCGAGCGCGAGTTCATGGTCAAGCAGGGCGAGGCCCAAACGGCCAAGAACAAGGGGATGCCGACGCTGGAGTGGCAAGGCAAGGGCACGCCGGACAACCGCGCGGGCAAGCTGGTGATTCGCAATCACGACGGCCCGCGCCGCTGGTTTCTGGTGCCGGCGCGACTCGACGCTGCGCTGGAAGAACGGCCCAGCGTGCGCACGCTCTGGAAGGTGAGGTGGACAGAGCACGTCCGCGCCGATTTTATTCGGCTCGTTGGCAAGCCTGAGTTCTATGCGATCCCCGTGGCAGGCTACGGGTTCGTTGAACTGGACGGCATGGCCCTACCGGGCAAGAGCAAAGACGGCAAATTGGCAGTTTGGGAGCTCGACTACCTCAAGCTGGATGGCGTGGAACAGCAGTTTCAGATGAAGCTACCGTATGAGCTTAAAATTGCTCGCTTTGACCAGACTTCCGTGCTCGGACAAGGTGAGCAGCCCAAACTCGAGTTTCGGGTGCGGGCAAAGCATGTTGCCACCGTGAAGTAGCCATTCGGCGGTGCCTCGGCCTGATCTGGTCAGCCACCGATGGCGCTCATGGACTCCAACGTTTTCTCGGCAGCATCGAATCGATGGCCGTCCACCTTGCCAAGCAATGCGTCGCGCATCGCCTGCCGAATCTGCTCATCGCCGCAACCCTGCCGGATCATGTCGCGCAAACTCAGCGCCCCTGCGGTTGACAAGCACTCGCGCAGTGTCCCTGTGGAGGACAAGCGCACCCGGTTGCACAAACGACAAAAGTTCTCGCTTATCGCCGCGATAAAGCCTAAACGCACTGTTCTTGAAGGGTTACTGCGAAGGACGCCGCGCCAGTAGCGCGCGGGTCCGCCGCCTGGCAAACCGTGGTCGCCGTCTGGCTGGAGCGCCCAAGCCGTGGCCAAAGTTTGACGCACTTGGTCCATCGGCCAGTAGGTCTGCGGGCCCCAAAACTGATCGACGCCGATCGGCATGTACTCAATATAGCGCAAGATCAGGTCGCGTTCGGCGGCAAACGCTGCGAGATCAACGACTTCGTGGTCGTTTAAGCCCTTGAGAACGACGGCGTTCAACTTGGTGTGGACAAAGCCGGCGCGGGCGGCGGCGTCGAGGCCAGCCAGCACGGCCGCAAGCGAGCCTTGCCGGGTCACTTGGGCAAAACGCTGGGCATCGAGGGTGTCGATCGATACGTTGAGGCGCTGCAAGCCCGCATCGCGCAGCGGCTGGGCCAAGTCTTTGAGCAAGTGACCGTTGGTCGTCATGCTCAAGTCCTGCACACCAGCGATCGCGGCGACTTGCTCGACCAGCTTGACGATGTCACGCCGGACCAGCGGCTCGCCGCCGGTGATGCGGACTTTGCGCACGCCCAAGTCGACGAACAAGCGGACCAGGCGCGCGATCTCGTCAAAGCTCAGCAATTCTGCGCGCGGCACCACCGAGACGCCGTCTGCGGGCATGCAGTACGTGCACCGGTAGTTGCAACGGTCGGTGACAGAGACGCGCAAGTAGGCGACACTGCGCGCTTGCAAATCGACCAAGGAAAACGGATTGGCCGGCGGAGGCGCCGTGGGGTCACCGCCGCCCAAACTGGTTGCCGTGGTCGCGCAGCGCGATGCAACCGTCACGCAGCCTCGACCGGCCCAACCAGAGCGCTGCCGCCCAACAGCTGGCATTCCTTGACGACATTGGCAGCTACGTGCTCTTCGGCGTACCGCGCGATGATCTGGGGCTGACCCGCCAGGACCAGGGCCAGCAGTGCCTGCCGCTGTTGGTGGTCCAGCTTGCCGCCGCTGTGCTTGTGCACAATGCGCTCGACACGCTCGCGAATTTTGGACGGAAACTGTTCAAGGGTGACTTGGTACATGGGCAATCCCACAGCGTCAGGATCTGTCTGAAAACGAGTCGACCGACCTACGAACAGAGTGGAGCGGCGACACGGCTGGTAAGGCCGCGAGCTTGCTCCCTACTCGGCCCACGATGGCCTGTCCGAGCCATTCTCGGACAGTGCGCGATGGCGGTTGCGCCCATGCTGCCGGCGCGCTCACGCTTGCTGCAGCGGCGCTAGCATGCACCGCATCAGATTGAGTACACTACCGCGGCCGCAAGCGACAGGGAAGTCGCGCGGCGGGGGCGGCATGGGAATTGAGCGCAAGTTGCGGGCGTTGCTTGTTGTCGGCGCGGTCAGCGTGGCAACAGGGTGCGGCCAGGTCCAAGTCGACACCGCCGCTGAAGATGCGCCAGACAGCGGTGCCACAGCCGAAGTAGACGGGACCCAAAGCAGCGATCAGTCGGAAACCACAGTGGCTCCAACGGACACGGTTGCGGAAGAGATCAAGGTCGAGTGCGAGACCAACTTCGACTGCGTGCTGATCCTGACCGGCAAAAACCCTTGCAATCCGCCAGTTTGCCAAGCTGGCAAGTGCGTCAAATCCAAGAAGCCCGCGGGCAGCAAGTGCATCGACAATTCGCTGACGCCGGCCGAGTGTGAACACACCGCCTGCGACAGCCAGGGCATTTGCGTCGTGGTTGCCAAGAAAGAAGGCGTGTCCTGTGGGTTAGGCTCGTGCGGTCATAAGTGCGCCATTGGCCTGTGCGTCGCGGCAACATCGGGCGACTACGATGACGGCAACCCATGCACCGCCGACTCTTGCAATCAGGGCATTGAAGTCAAGCACGAACCGCTCACCGACCTGACCGCGGCATGCGACGACAACGACGCCTGCACCGCGGGCGATGGCTGCGTGCAAGGCAAGTGCAAAGGACAGTCGGCGCAGTGCTCCGATGGTGTCGAGTGCACCCAAGACGGATGCGACGCCAAAGCGGGATGCCAGTTCACCGCCAAAGACGCCAACTGCAGCGACGGCGATGCGTGCACCCAGGACGGGTGCGATCCCAAATTTGGCTGTAAGATCGCTGGATTTTCGTCTGGCGCCAAGTGCGATGATGGCAACAGTTGCACCAAAGACGACGCATGCACCGACAAGGGGCAGTGCACGGGTGCCGCGACGTGTGCGTGCAAGGTCGATACCGATTGCAAACAGAACAACCTGTGCCTGGGCGTGCCAACCTGCCAAGCCGATGTCTGCACGCACGATGCGGCCCAAGCGGTACAGTGCACGGGCCCTACGGGTTCGGCATGCCTGCTCAATCAGTGCGACGCCAAGACCGGACAGTGCGGCTTGGTCAGCGTGCAAGACGGCAAGATCTGCGACGACGCCAACGCGTGCTCCAGCGTCTCCACCTGCGAAGCAGGCAAGTGCGAGGGCCTGTTCGATGTGACCTGCGACGACAAAAACGCCTGCACCGACGACGTGTGCACGGCCCAGTCTGGCTGCGTGTTTTCGGCCAGCGCTGCGACGTGCGACGACGGCAATGCGTGCACGACCAGCGACGCCTGCGCCAACGGCGGGTGCACCGGTGCCGCCAAGAACTGCGACGACAACGTAGCGTGCACGCTGGACAACTGCGACGGCAAGTCGGGCGCCTGCGCCAACAATGTCACGGAGGGCAAATGCAACGACGGCAATCCGTGCACTTCAGACGTGTGCGACGCCAAGCTCGGGTGCACGGCCAAAGCCGATGAGGGCAGCACCTGCGACGACGGCGATCCGTGCACCCAAGACAAATGCTCGGCCGGCAAGTGCACCGGCGCCCCGGTCTGCCAGTGCGAGAGTGATGCCGGGTGCAACGACAACAACCCGTGCACCGCTGACACCTGCGCCGAGGGCAAGTGCGCCAACACCGCGGCGCCGTTGGACAACAAGCCGTGCAACACCGGCGACAAGTGCCAAGTCGCCAACAGCGGCCTGTGCGCGGCAGGCACTTGCAAAAGCGGCAACCAACCCATCGCTTGCAAGGCCGTTGGCGCGTGCCAGACCGCCGCGTGCAACCCGGCGACTGGCACCTGCGACGTCGCCAACAAGCCAGACAACCAAACCTGCGACGCCGACGGCAATGGCTGCACCCAGGGCGACAAGTGCGTCAGCGGCAAGTGCACCGCAGGTGCCGCGCCCAACTGCGCCAGCGCTACGACCGCGTGCGGCGACGGCAAGTGCAAGTCGACAGGGGCCACGACTTCGGTGTGCGAGACCGTCGCCAAAGCCGCAGGCACCGCGTGCGAGGATGGCAACTACTGTTCGGCAGACGACAAATGCGACACAGCTGGCAAGTGCACAGCCGGGCCGCCGTTGTCGTGTGCGGCCGTCAACGACGCCTGCAACACCGGCTCCTGCGATGAGACCAAGAATCAGTGTGTCAAGGCGCCCAAAGCGACCACCGTCGGCTGCGACGATAGCCTGTACTGCACCACCGCTGACCACTGCGATGCCGTCGGTAAGTGCGTAGGCGGCGGGGTCATCGTCTGCGCCGGCGGCAACTGCACGGTCGGTGCCTGCGACGAGGTCGCCAAAAAGTGCGGGACCAAGCTTGCTACGGTCGGCGCCACGTGCAGCGACAGCAGCGTGTGTTCCGCCAACGACAGCTGCGACGCCGCAGGCGTGTGCAAAGGCGGCACGGCCACCACTTGCAGCGACGCCAACCCGTGCACCGCTGACAGCTGCGATCCGGCCAAAGGCTGTGTCTACACGCCAATCGCCAACGCGGCATGCGACGATGGCAACGCGTGCACCGGCAGCGACAAGTGCGATGCGCTCGGCAAGTGCCAGGCCGGCACGTTTACCTGCGCATGCAAGGTCGATCTGGATTGCAACGACGCCAACAGCTGCACGACGGACAAGTGCGCGCTGGGCAAATGCACCAACAGCATCACCAGCGGCGCAGCCTGCGACGACAAGAACCCGTGTAGCTTAGCCAGCGCGTGCAACAGCACCGGGTCATGCGCGCCCGATCCGGCCAAGCCCTTCGACTGCACGGCTTCCAGCGACGCCTGCAACACCGGCACCTGTTACGACAATGTCGGTGTTGCGGCTTGCAAGAAGCTGCCCAAGACCGTGACGACGGCGTGCGACGACGGGCTGTACTGCACAACCGGCGACTTGTGCGACAGCGCAGGCAAGTGCATCGGCGGCGCGCCGCCGCTGTGTGGCAAAGTGGCCGTGTGCAATACGGTTGCGTGCACGGAGTCTGCCAAGGGATGCCTGACGACACCCTCGACCAAAGGCACAGCGTGCACCGACAGCAACCCGTGCACCAGCGGCGATGCGTGCGACGGCATCGGCAAGTGCGGCGCAGGCTCGGCCGTGCCGGACTTCACGACCTGCGACGATGCCAATGCTGACACAAGCGCCGATTTCTGCCTCAAGCAGACCTGCGCCGGTTTTGAACAATTTGCCGGACCCAAGGGGCCGACTACCGGCGTGCGGTTCTTGCCAAGTCTCTCCGCATTTGTCACGACGAGCCTGGGCGTGGCCGGAGCCGACCATCTGTCGCTGGGGAGCTGGCAAGCGACCGGCTACAAGCTGGGGACCGGCGTCAGTACCGTAGCGGACGCGACGCCAACCGCCACCACTGCACCGCTGACCGCACTCGCCGACCAAGTCATGGTCGGCTACGCGGGCCAGGTCCACTTCCTGCCGGCCGCTACCACGACTTGGCAAATGAACGTCAATGGTCTGGCGACGGGCGTCAAGGCGGCGTATGCCAAAGTCGTCGACTGGCGGGCGGTCGACACCAAAGTGCTCGGCGGCACTTTGTATGTTGGCCTTTCGGGGACCCACCAAGGCAGCGCAGTCGGCGTGGCAGCCCAGTGCACCATTGACCCGCCGGGCAAGACCACCGCCGTGTGCAAGGTGACCACGCTGGGCACCACCTACGGTCCGCTGGCTGCGCGGATCAAGACTGTTCAAACCTGCATTACCTGCCCTGTGACGCCGTGGTTGAGCACCGCGATCGCGCCGATCGGCAGCGTGTCAGCCCTGTACACTTCGTTGGACGGTGACGAAGCCCCGTGGGGAGGCGCTTACACCGTCTTGGCTGGGCCGGTGATCAACCCGGCTTCGGCCCTGCCCTTCGCCGATCTATGGCGGGCCAACTTGACCCCAGTCGCTCCAGTGGCCGGCAGGAGCGTGCGCTGGGTCGTCGGCCAAAGCGGCCACGTCAGCTATGAAAAATTCGGCACCACTGGCTTGACCGCCGCCACCGTAACGAAATTTGTGCAGTCGCAGTACAGTTTTCGCTCAGTCTTTCAAGTCGGTACTTTTACGCTAATTTTTGGCAACAAACCCGATGCCGGCAACTCTGCCAATCGGTTGCCGGTGTTGCTTGCCCACAAAGAGGTCGCGCAGACGCAGTCAGGCACAGCCTACTGGACCGAACTGACCCTCGGCGCACCGGCCTTTGCGACGCAGACTTGCCCGAACAACGGGCTGGTGGTGTCGGGCATGGAGGCAGGGCCTACGGATCTGCTTGCGTATGCCAACGTGTGCGACAACACCAAGCTCTCAAGTGGCGTGGCAACCCGCACTAGCCGGATGTACCGCCGCGGGTTGTAGGGAACGGTCAAGGAACAACTCGATCACTTTGGTGCTGCAAGGAGCGGCGAGTCGGCTGTCAAGCCGAGAGCTTGCGACCCACCTAGCAAGCTGGAACTGTCCAAGTTGTAGTTGGACAGTTCCTAAGGCGCCTTCGGCGGCGCTTGACCGCAGCGCTTGCCAAGCGCGACCATCGCGGCCCGTTTCACGCAAGGGCCGCCGATGCCAGACCAATCTTTGCCCACCGACCCACCGCCTGAGCCGACAGCAACTGTGCCGCCTGCGCCCGAGCCCGTCGTCCTGCAAGAGTGGACGCCACTGATGCAGTCGCTGGACTGGAATCTGGGCCTGATGGCCTACCAGTTGCGCGGCGCCCAGGCATTTACCACCCAAGAAGTGCCCAACCTGATCAACCAGGGCGGTCTAGCGGCCTACCGCGCGGCCGAAGTGCTGTTTGCGCATTGTCTGGAAATCGAGCAAGCGGGCACGCTGGAGCCACAAATCCAGTGCCAAGAGCTGGCGATGGGCTTGGGCCTGCATGCCGTGCAGTTGCTCGATCGGTTTGCGCTGTTGTGCCAGCAGTACGGCCGCGATTTCTATGATCGGCTGACGTTTTGGGCCACGGACGGCACGCCCAAGGTGCTGACCGACGCCCGCGACCGGGGCATCTTCGAACGCCACGCGGGCCACGTTGTGTTGGCGCTGTGCGACATTGCGGCGCCAGCGACCGTGCAGCGGATCGACACCGGCGAGATCATCGACTTGACCGGACGGCTGCGGGCGGTGGTGCTGACCTATGCCTTGTCGATTCTGCCCGCGCACATCCTGCGCCGCATCACGCGCCATGCACCCGATGGTCCGCAAGTGGCTTGGGGGCTCGTGGTCGCCCGCACTCTGCTGCGCCATCCCGACGATATTGGCCATTTCACGACGGCCTCGGTCGACAAACTGCGCGAGCTGGCTGAGCAGCCCGACCTGCGGCTCAAGGCCCCGTTGGTGCCGCTGTATGCGCTGATTGACCTCGAGCTGGCGCTGGGCTCCGTCGATCTGGAGCAAGTCGAGCTTGGCGACGAAGTGCTGCGCTGCGCCGAGGCAATCGTGGCCGAGTCGGGATGGCAGCCTGCGACCGATCCGGAGCCAGGCCAGGTCGTACAAGACGTGTGGGTGCTGCACTCCGGTGGTGCGGTGCGGGCGCTGCAGCAAGTGCTG
Source organism: Myxococcales bacterium (assembly GCA_947499075.1). GTDB lineage: Bacteria > Myxococcota_A > UBA9042 > UBA9042 > UBA9042 > SXRM01. Next base: position 2,248 of record CANMNA010000009.1, on the reverse strand, counting down.
CATGGGGCCTTGCGCAGCGACGGCATGGTCTTGTACCGCGATTACGGGCCGGCGACTGCCGAGCGCGCCAACAGCAACCACATCTACCAGCACTATGGGCCGTCGACGGGCACCGGGATCAACCATTTTCTGATCGACCGGTGGGCAGCGCGGCCGGTCGATCAAGGCGGCGGAGGCGCCCAGGTCACCGTGCCAATGGCCGAAGGTGAAGCGTCGATCAAGACCCGCCTGCTGGCTGTGACAGCGTTGCCGCAGACGCGCGCAGCATTTGAATTGCACTTTGACGTGCGGGCGTTCGACGGGCTGGAGCAGGCCGTCGCCCACGCCCGGGCGCTGGTGCAGGCGCGCGACCCCAAGGCGCTGGACGGGTACCGCAGCGCGCTGCAAGTCGAGCGCGACAATTGGAGCTTGCTGCACGAAGCCGGTGAGGTGGCGCTGCGCAATTTGGGCTTGCAAGACGTTGGCCGGATGTTTCTCAACGAGTGCCTGCGCATCAATCCGTGGTACCACGCGCCTGCTTGGGCAACACTAGGTGACCTGCTCTGGTCCACCGGCGACTACGATGGCGCGCGCGATGCGTATCGCCGCTGTATTGCAGCCAACCCAGAGCATCCGCGCGGCTACCTGAGCCAAGGGGCCCTCGCCGCCGAGCAAGCGCGCTGGGCCGACGCCGTGGAGCTAGCAGGCCAAGCGCTGGCCCGCGATCTGGAAGGCGGCAGCCGCGATCAGGCCCTCGAGCTGCATTCCAAGTCCCTGCTGCGGCTCGATCAGCAGCGCCAGCGCACCGCCGAGCTGCGGGCGCAGCGGGTAGCGGGGACTCTGCGCTAGGAGGCTGTCGGAGAACCTCCTTTTTGAGCCATTTCTGCCGCGTAACTTATTGATAACATTGAATCAAAAAACCAGAAATTGGAGTATTCCGACACCCACCGAGTGACCCCAATTCCCCACAGAAATCTCCCGCGGCCCCCGATTTGAGATGCGCAGTGCTGGGTTGCTCGCTGCGCTCGACAAGGAACAAGGAGCTGAAAGAGCGAGGCGTACTCTGGTACGCCGCAGCGAGAGAAGCGACGCAGTGACGCAGAGATGCGCTCAAAGCGGGAGATCGCGGGTGACCGCAGCCCTTGCGTAGCCCATTTGGGCTGGCAGAATCCAGAAATTTGCCTTGACAATGTTTCACACTACCCGCTAATGTTGGCGCGCTCTGGAGGCACCACATGGCTTTGTTCAATCGGTCAGGATCGGGTTTCATTGTGTGCGCACTGGTCGTTTCAGCTTTGGCTGGCGCCGGATGCGGCAATTCGGCTGGCGGCGACAACGCCGAGGGCACAGGCGCCGATGGTGCCGCTGGCGCTGACGTAGGCACCGTTACCGGTGGCACGGACGCAACCGCAGCCGGGACAGACGCCGCTGCAGACGTCGCACCGGACGGCACGCCGCCGGGCACCGACGATGCAACGGTTGCCCCAGACGGCGCCACGGATTCGCCAGATGGCACCACCGTCGGTACAGACGACGCAATCGTCGCCCCGGACGGCAGCGGCGACACGGTCGTTGCGCCCAGTTGCACCCCCAAAGAGTTCGCCAAGCTCTCGGCCAAAGGCGACTTGGGCAACTTGATGGCAGCCGGCGCCGCCGCTTGCGCATCGGTCAAGAGCGGCGAGGAATTCGCCGAGTGCATCGCCAAAGTCGCGGCGGGTGCAGGCATCGATGCCAATGCGCTCAAGCTGTGCGTCTGTCCCCTGATTCTGGGCGGCGTCTACAAAGACTGCGTGGTCCCAGGCGGCGACGTGGCGGCCTGCGCCAAGGCCAAAGTCGGCGGCATTGCCTCGTACAGCGATCTGATTGCGGTGTGTGAAGGCAAACCGGCGGGATGCAAGACCGACAGCGAGTGCACCGCGCTGGGCCAATGCGGCGCCGGCAAGTGCGACAACGGCACCTGCAAGGTGACGCCTGTCGCGACAGGCAGCGCCTGCAACGACGGCAACGCCTGCAACAGCGGCGAAGCCTGCGACGACAAAGGCGGATGCAGCGGCGGTACCGCAGTCGCCTGTGACGATGGCAACCCGTGCACCGTCGACAAGTGCAACCCAGGCTCGGGATGCGTCGCCATTCCGCTCGACGGCACGCCGTGCGACGACGGCGATGCCTGCACCACCGGTGATGCCTGTGCCAACGGCGCGTGCGCCAACGGCAAGCCGACTTGTGCTTGCAAAGCCGACAGCGACTGCGACGACGGCAACGCCTGCAC
>CANMNA010000008.1 GCA_947499075.1 Myxococcales bacterium | reverse complement strand
CCAAATTCCCCACAGAAATCTCCCGCGGCCCCCGATTTGAGATGCAGATCAAGGAACAAGGAACTGAAAGAGCGAGGCGTACTCAGGTACGCCGCAGCGAGAGAAGCGACGCAGTGACGCAGAGATGCGCTCAAAGCGGGGGATCGCGGGGCTCGTGCCCGTTGCGCGCGTCGCACAGTTCGCCTATGTTGAGCGGGCTGTGGGCTGGGGCCACGCGGCCCAAAGCCACCGTGGACTCAACCCAGCGCCACTTGCGTCGACACTCCGCTGATTCAGCGACCACCGAGCCACAGTCAAGCCCTCTTGCTGCCAAGCCCACTGCGAACGGTACGGTAAGTCATGGCGTTGAACATCACTGATCCCAAAGCGGCACTGGACGCGATTCTGGCGGCCATCGACGGCGGGGCAGACCATTTTGGTGTGCTGCAGCTCCCGCCCAGTGCCAGCCTCAGCGACATCCGCGATGCCTATTTCAAGCTAGCCAAAGTCGTGCACCCTGATTTGCCGCTGTTTATCAGCAACTCCAAGCTGCGCGTTGAGGCCACCCGCGCATTTCAGGCCATCACGCTTGCCCACTCCACGCTGTCGGATCCGGCCAAGCGGCTGCTGTACACCTCAGCCATGGAGAACGCCAAACAGCAGCGGATCGTCGACGCGATGACGGCTCCTGTCTCGACCAGGATCAGCGGCAGTGGGCAGGTGACCGCTGAAACCGGTCGAATCTATTACGCGCGCGGCAAGACCGCGGCGCAGCGGCGCGACTGGCAAGTGGCCCAAGACGCGCTGGGCATATCGCTCAAGCACATGGAAGGAGCAGAGTTAATCGACGCTCAGCTGCAGCTCGGGTGGGCGATGCTCAACAACCCGCAAGCGGCCGAGATCGACCGGGTGACACGGTCTAAAGAGCTGTTTTTCGGAGTGCTTTCGGCGGCGCCCAAGTCGGCGGCGGCGGCCAGTGCGCACTACTACCTGGGTGTCTGGAACAAGTTCCACGGTGACATGCGCGAAGCCGGCCGACACTTCGACGGATGTTTGGCGGTCGACCCGCGGCACATTGAGGCCAAGCGCGAGAAAATGATCCTGGAGCGCCGCCGTGGTCCAGAGCCTGCCAAGGGCAAGCCGCTATCGACTGCCAGCCCAAGCAAGACCGGAACAGCGGCCGCGCCGTCAGGCAGCCATGCAGCCCAACGGGTCGGATTGGAAAAGAAACCATCGTTTCTCGAACGGATTTTCGGCAAGAAAGACTGACAAATCCGGGCCAGAAAAGCGATCCGCTGCGCTTTCAGTCGACGTGCACGCCATCTGCCAACTCGAGCACCAACGGCTGCCCCGCAAACCCGGCCACCGCCGCTGTGGTGCGCCGAACCAGCACCATCGACCACGGCCGGTGGGCCTGCCGCTTGGGCAGGCTATCGCTGAGCGCCTTGGGCACAATGAACTCGCCGTCGTCGTGCAAGCGGCACCGCAGCCAACCCAATTGGCCGGGGGCCTCGCTGCCGATGCGCAGCTCTAAATCGGCGGAGCCATCGACCGAGCCCCAGCGCAGTCGCAGGGCTTCTTCGGCAACCGGGCCTTGCACGGTACCGCCGCGCACGGCCGCGTCACCGATGTAGCTGATGCGGACCGGACGGGGCACGCCGATCGCTGCGGCAAAGGCCGCCACGCCGTCGCCACCCGTCGCAGCTACGGTCAATGTACCGGCAGCCAGAAAATTGCGGCCGTGGTCGACTGCGGCATCGTAGCGAACGCCGCGCGTAGCGTCGATCACAGCCGGGACCAACTGGACGCGCAGCGGCAACTGCAGCGAACCGGCGCTCAGCTTGAGGTTGCCGATGTCGAGCAATTGCACCCAGCTGCGCGGCCGGGCCACGCCTGCTGGATTCAGACCCTGGCCGGCGCTGATCAGGTGCTCACAGCTATCGGCAGGCAAGCCAGCATTGCCCACAGTCGCTTGGCCGGCCAGCGCATCGATCACCTGGGCATCATGCGGATCGGCATCGCCAAAGACTGCCGACACTGTCAGGCGGTCTTCATTGGGCGGCCCAGTTCCGGTGTCTAACCTGCCATTGTCAAAACGAATCCAAATCGAGGCCCGGCGCAAGCGGGGCGTGTCTGCGCGCTGCGGTGTCGCAACATCGTCGCCGGCTAGCAGGGCTGGACGGTCGCAGCCGATCAACACCGCGAGGGCCAAACTGAAAGCGAGCGCGGAAGTCCACCAAGCCATGGCGGCACGGTAGCACAGTGTGCGGGTGCATGGCAGACTTCGCCCGCGCTCCGTTGGGCGCAGCGGACCATCATGCGCATCATTGCCGGCGAGCGGCGACGTTACAAGCTCCAGGCTCCGGCTGGTCTGGAGGTTCGGCCGACCAGCGAGCTGGTTCGCGGCGCCGCCATGAGTCAGCTCGGCGGCTTCTTTGAAGGCGGTCACGTCCTGGATCTGTGCGCAGGCACCGGCGCGGTGGCCCTGGAATTCCTGTCGCGCGGTTGTGCACGGGCGGTGGTCGTCGAGCACGACCCGGCGGTCGCGGCGATCCTGCGCGCCAACGCGACCCACACCAAGCTGCTGGATCGGATCGACGTCCATGTCAGCGACGTGGTGGTGGCGGTCGCAGCGTTGGCCAAGATCCACGCCCAGTTCGCCCAAATCTGGTTCGACCCACCGTGGCAGTTTGAGCGCTACGCGCAGGTGCTGGCGGCCATCGCGCACGGCGAATTGCTCGCGCCACAGGGCGTGCTGTGGGTCCAAAGTCGCACGCCGGTGCAGGATCTGGCGCCACATTGGCAGTGCCTGGACGCGCGGCGCTATGGCGCTGGGTGGCTGCAGCGCCTGGGTCCCGTGCCGCCGTGAGTCCAGACGCCGATCTGTGGTCCTTGCAAGCGTACGAATTTGCACTGCCGCCTGAGCTGATTGCCCAGCAGGCGGTGGAGCCGCGCCATGCCGCGCGCCTGCTCGCGGTCACCTCACAGGGCCGCAGCCACGCGCACGTCAGCGATTTGCCGATGCTGTTGTTGGCGCATTATCGGCGACCACCGCTGCTCATCGTCAATGATACCAAGGTTGTGGCAGCGAGGTTGCAGGCGCGCAAGCCGAGCGGGGGCGCCGTGCAGTTGCTGCTGGAGCGACCCTTTGGCGCTGCGGGCGACACGCTGCGGGCGCAACCGGTGCTGTTCAAGGCCAGCAAGGCACTGCAGGTTGGCCAGACGCTGACCATCGACGGGGGTGGCACGGCGACGGTGCAGGCCGTGCTTGGCGGTGGACGGGCAGTGGTTGACTTCGCCGGCGTGGCCAACCTCGCTGAATTGCTGGATCGCGCCGGGCACGTACCGCTGCCGCCCTACATACGCGGCGGCGTGGATGTGCCGCATCTGGATCGGCCGCGTTATCAGTGCACCTATGCCGCCGTCGATGGCGCGGTTGCGGCGCCGACGGCGGGCCTGCACTTTTCGACCGCGCTGCGCCAAGAGCTAGAGCAAGCCGGGATCGGCTGGGCGGCCGTGACACTGCATGTCGGGCCAGGGACTTTCCTGCCTGTCCGCAGCGATGACCTGCACCAGCACACGGTGCAAGCAGAGCGGTATGCGGTATCGGAAGCCACGGCCGAGGCCTTCAACCGGGCCAAGCGCGACGGTCAGCCGATTGTTGCGGTCGGCACAACCACGACGCGGGTGCTGGAGCATGCGGCGGCGCAGGGACAATTGCAGGCCGGCGCGGGCGAAACTGGGCTGACCATCGCGCCGGGCCACCGATTTGCGGCGATCGACGGCCTGATGACCAATTTCCATTTGCCGCAGTCGAGTCTGCTGGTGCTTGTGTGCGCCTTTGCTGGCTTTGATCGGGTGATGGCGGCCTACCGCGACGCCGTCGGACTCAGGTACCGCTTCTATTCCTACGGCGACGCGTGCTTGTTCCTCTGATCGTCAGCCGTAGCAAAATGGGCCAGCAGCGCCTGGTTGATTTCCTGCGCACACTGCCGAATCGCGCCGTGACCGGCGTCGGCCAACCGCACCAACTGCGCGTGAGGCATCGCCAACAGCATGCGGTCGGAGTGGCACGGATCGACCAAAATATCTTGATCGGGCCGTGCGATGAGTACAGGCATGTCACGCAATGCCGCGAGGTGGTCGATGACATCGTGGTTGCGCATCGCGCCGAGCTGCCGACGCAGCGTGGCCACTGGCTGGCGCGGGCCATAATCGCGTTGCAGCTCTTGCGCGATGTTAGCTAGCCCGCCATTGCGTAAATACGAGGCCGGAAACAGCAAATGCGCCATCGCCCGCAGCCGCCAAGCCGCTACCGGCAGAGCCCGACCCAGCAGCAACGGCCAAGCCCGTGGCGGCGGCCGCCGCGCGCTCTTGCCGCCGGGGTGGGTCGCCAACAGCGCCAGACTGTCCACCCGCTCGGGCGCCCGCAAGGCCACGTGTTGGGCAATCATGCCACCCATCGACTGGCCAACAACATGCGCACGCCGATGCCCCAAGTGGTCCAGCAGGGCGACGGCATCGTCGGCAAAGTCGGCCATCTGCCACGGGCCAACCGGACCCGTCGATGCGTTGATGCCGCGGTTGTCGAACCAGATGACTTGGTGGCGATCGCGCAGGCCCGCGATTTGATGGGACCACGCCGAGCTAGGGGTGGCAAACCCCATGATCAGCAGCACGGGCGAACCGGAGCCGGCCACATCGAAGGCAAGGCTGTGGCCAGCCGGCGCGTGGAAGTTTTGCATGGGACCCTTGGCGAACGGGGCGGCCTGTACCCCGCGGTGGAATTTAGTCCAATGCTACGCTTCGGTGCAAGCAACCGGTCGGTCGCCAGCCGACTTACGCCGAGGGTGAAGGCTCCAGCGCTCTGGTCACTGAACGGGTACCGTTGCGTCCATTTCCGCGATAGCAAAGGCATATGCCGCATGGGCCGCGTCAGCTTGGGCATGAAAGGCCTCCGGTGGCGCATCAGGCGGCAACGGCACCAGCTCGGGCAGCAACCGCACGGTCACGATGCCGGGATGGCAGGCCATTTGAGAGCGCGGCCACAGCCAGCGCGGACCGTGCAAAAGCACCGGCACCAACGGCGCTTCGGCCTTGGCCGCCAGATGGAACGCGCCCTGCTTGAACTTGGCCAGTTCTCCAGTCTTGGAGCGCGTACCTTCTGGCGCAATCGTAATGCCCAGGTTCTCGCGCTTGACGCGAAGGGCCGCCTGATCCATCGACGCCACGGCACGCTCGCGGTTGCGCCGGTCCAGCAGCACAAACCGCAAGGCCAAAGTCGCCCAGCCCAGAAGCGGCATCCAGATGAACTCGCGCTTGACGATCGCCACTGTGCCGGGCGCCCAGAATGCGGTCATGATGAACATGTCGAGCGTACTGCTGTGGTTGAGCAAAATGATCCGGCGCCGCGAGACCGCAAACTCCGCGACCACCGCGGGCTCTAGGACCAGCTTGACCCGGGCTGCCCACAGCAGCGCACGGCCGAAGAGCCGTATCAGGTTGGGGTTGACCCAGCTGTTGGCGCGGCCCAAGGTCAAGCCGTTGAGCACCACGATGCCGAGGCATCCCAGGCACAGCGATGTAGAAAACCCAATGAGTTGGCAGAAAAACCGCATCACAGTCATGGCTTTGCCCATGCGGGGCAACGCCGGGCTAGTGGCCGACACAGCCAACCGCGTCAATGGCCGACAACAGCCAGGGGTCATTGCGCTGCAACTGTTTGCGCCACACCACCGATTCGTCGGCCTTGGACGCGGCACAGGCCGCCACGGTCGGCGTTGCCAAACGGCTGCGATGGGCCGCCACCTGTTCGTCTGGGCGCAGTGCACTGGGCAAATCGGCTTCGCGCAGGCTCGGCTCCGCTTGGCCGCGCGCCAGCGCCAATGCGATGTCGGGCTCCACCCCCAAGCCCTGCAACGATCGACCGCGCGGACTGCGGTAGGTGGCAATCGTCACCAGCACCGACCAAGGGCCCTGCTTGGCATCGATGACTGCCTGCACTGAGCCCTTGCCAAACGTGGGCTGCCCGAGCACAACGGCGCGGTCATTGTCCTGCAACGCCGCCGTGACGAGCTCGCAACTGGACCGACACTCGCCGTCGACCAGCAGCGCCACCGGAAATTTGAGATCGTCTTTGGTCACGTTGGCTTTGAAAAGCCTGGGCGCGCCATCGCGGTAGTGCTGGCTGGCAACGAGCGCGTCGCCCAGAAACAAATCGGCTACATCGGTGGCCTCTTTAACCCAACCACCCGAATTTCCACGAAAATCAAGCACGATTGCCTGCGGTGGGCGCCCGGTCTCCATTTGCACATCGGCTAGGGCGTCGCGGATACCTCTGGCGGAACCCGTCGCAAACGCGCCCATCGCGACCACCGCAACATCGCTGCTCTCGCCAGCAACTTTGCCCGTAATCGTCGATCGCACCAGCTTGGTGCGGACCAGCGTCAACTTTTTCGGCCGTTTGGCGTCAGGGCGCAGCGCCATCACCCGGACCTTGGTCCCGGCCTTGCCGTCGAGCAGCCGGTTGAGATCAGCATCGGGCAGGCCAGCCAGGTTGTTGCCGTCGATCGCGGTGACGACCCACCCTCTGCGCATGCCAGCCGCTGCCGCAGGACCGGTACGGGCGACGTGGATGACCATGACCTGACCCCCGTCGCGGCCGAGCACAAGGCCGACGTCGACCGCTTGCTGTTGCGCGGCTTCCTGCTCCAGTTGGGTGAACAGCGCGGTGGGCAAGATGCTGCCGTGGGCGTCCAGCCCTTGCAAGAAATGCGCGCTCGCCTGCCGCCACAGCCGGCTCTCGCGCGCTGCTTGCGGCTCAAGGGCGGTCGGCGTCGGCGAACCGGGCGGCGCGACCGGGTCTGGGTCGGGCTGCGCCGCAAGCATGGCCTGCGCGGACGCCACCGTGCACGCGAAGCCAGCTTGGCGAAATGGGGTGGTCGCCCACGCCCGCAGCTGCCGCAGCTGCATGTCGCGGCGTTTTTGACGGTTGATGCGCAACTCAGCGACATCGGTCGGCGCGGGCGGCGGCTTGCCCTTGCGCAACGCGACCACCGCGAATTGGTCTTTGCAGGCGGGCAACGCCACGACATCGCCGCTCAGCCACGCCGCCCCATCGGCCGACGCCCGTTGCTCGACGAGAAACGCCTTCGGCAGCAGCTCCAGCGGCGGGTCCAACGTGCGCAGGACTCCGGATGCGGCAGACGACCACGCCCGGTCGGGAATCGTCGGCAGCACATGGTGTTGGGTCGCCAATGCGACCACTTCGTCAAACCCGGCGCGGGTAAAGGTGACCGCAGCCCAAGCAGCTTCTACGCGGTCTTGCTGACTGTGCGCGGGCAGCGGATGGGCAAATCCACAGATCGCTAGCGCAAGCGCCCAGCGCCGATGGCCGCGCGACGTCACCGCAGCAGCCCAATCATGGCGCTTTGGCTTGCGCGGCTGCGGCGTCGGCCGGCGCGACTGCAAGCGGTGCCGCCGTCTTCTGGGCGCCCGGAGCCAGGCGCTCATACGCCAGATGGCTGGTCGCGGTGGCCGTTCGGATGGTCGCGACAGATGCCAAGCCCAGATTCATGGCCCGGCCAGGCAGCGCACCCACGACCAAAAGGCCTGCGGCCGTCAAGCCCATCGCCCAATCCAGGCTGCTCTCGCGCACGTACTCGCGCGGCAGCCGCCCCTCTGGGCGCATGTACACGTAGACGGTTACCCGCAAGTAGTAGTAGGCGCTGACCACCGAGTTGAGCACCAAAATCACGACATGCGGCAGGTACTTGCCGCCGTCGACGCCCAGCACATCGCGGACCAGCTGCAGCTTGCCGAAAAAGCCCAACGTCGGCGGCACGCCGGCCAGCGAGATCATCGCCAGACCCAGCACGGCGCCAGCTAGCGGGTGACGGCGGCCCATGCCGATGAGCTGGCCTTCGCCGGTCAACTCTTCGCCATTCTTGCCCACCGAGGCCAACGCCGCGAACGCCGCCAGCGAGGCCAGCGCATAACCAACGAGATAGAAAGGCACTGCGCCCGACGGCTGCTGATAGCCAGCCAAGGTCGGATCGGCCACGTAGGCCACGCAACCCAGCAAGATGTAGCCTGCATGGGCCACAGACGAGTAGGCCAAGGTGCGCTTAACGCTGCGCTGGGTCAGCGCCAGCAGGTTGCCAACCGTCATGCTCAGCACGGCGACTGTCGCCAAGATGTGTGGTAGGTGCTGGTGCATCGCTGCCATCGCCGGGCCCGCCATGCCGGCGTAGACGAATTTGAGCAGCGCAGCGAAGCCGGCCACTTTGACGCCAGAAGCCATCAAGCCGGTAATCGGCGTCGGCGCGCCCTCGTAGGCATCCGGGGCCCACATGTGAAACGGAGCGGCTGCGACTTTGAACAGGAAGGCCGCGCCGACCAGCATCATCGCCAGGCCCAACCACAAGTCGCCGCCGGCGATCGGCTTGGCCAGCGTGCGGCCGATGTCGATGTAGTTGGTGCTGCCGGCCAAGCCGTACACGAACGCCGTACCGTAGAGCAACAGTGCCGACGCCACCGAGCCCATGATGAAGTACTTCATGCCGGCTTCGACCGACGCCACAGAGCCGCGCTTGAACGCGACCAAGACGTACACCGACATCGACATGATCTCTAAGGCCATAAACAGCGTAATGATGCTCTCGGCGGCAACCATGCAGGCCATGCCAAAGGTCGCGAAGTGCACCAGCGCATAGTACTCGCCGTAGGACGCCCCCTGCTCGACGAGGTAGCGTGGGCTAGCCAGATGGGTCACCAAGGAGCACAGCGACACCAAGGCGACAAAGAACAAGCTATAGCGCGAGGCTGAGATGTGGTGGGCAAACGCCGGGGTCTGCATTTCGAACGGCCCGAATTTCCATAGCAATGCTGCCGCGACGATGGCTAGTGCGGCAAACGCAGCGCCAAACCATCCCCAGAAGCGCCGGGCATCGGTGTTGGTGTGCAAGAACGGGTCGACCACCAAGGTGAACAGCGCTGCGAAGAGCAGGATCAGCTGCGGGGCGACAAGGGCCAGATCGTGTAGCATCTGCGGGTGCTCCTGTGGACGGGTGCGGTGCTACTGCACTTCTACTGCGGCTATGGGGTTACTGCGGCTATGGGGTTACTGCGGCTATGGGGTTACCGCGGCCATGGGGTGGGCGGCGCGCAAAGCGGCCTTCATTTCGCGGTCGTAGTCGGCCGGGGCCCGAACTTGCAGGATCTGCGGCCGAATCGGCGCGACCATGGCGTGAACGGTGGTCTCGGATAGCTTGAGCCATCCGGCCGGCTTGACGCCGATCCACACCATGAACACGCACAGAATGCCGACGATTAGACGCTCGCGCAGGGTCAGGTCGTGCAAGCGCAAGTTCTCCGGCTTGGTAATCTCGCCAAAGAACACCCGGCGGACCATCGACAGCATGTACACGGCGCCCAACACGATGCCCAAGGTCGCAATGCCGGTGCCGATGAGCACGACCATGCGCCACGACATGCCGGTGGCGTTAAACAAGATCTTGGACTGGATGCCTTCCTTGAAGGCGCCGGCGAAGATCAAGAATTCACCGACAAACCCGTTGGTCAGCGGCAAGGCGATCGACGACATCGTCACAAACACGAAGAAGGCAGCGTAGACGGGCATGCGCTTGGCGATGCCGCCAAACTCGCTGATTTCACGCGTGTGGCGCCGCTCGTACAAGTAGCCGACCAAGATGAACAGCGCGCCAGTCGAGATCCCGTGGTTGACGCCCTGCAAGATCGCGCCCTGCAGCGCCTCTTCGTTGAAGATGGTGATGCCGAGCACCACAAAGCCCAAGTGGGACACCGAGCTGTAGGCGACCAACCGTTTCACGTCGGTCTGGACGTAGGCCATCATCGCGCCAAACACGATGCCGATGACCGCCAGCGTGACCAGCACCCACGAGAACCGGCCCATGGCGCTGGGAAACAGCGGCACCGCGAAGCGCAACAGCCCATACGTGCCCAGTTTGAGCATCACGCCTGCCAAAATCACCGAACCAGGCGTCGGCGCTTCGGTATGGGCATCGGGCAGCCAAGTGTGGAACGGAAACACCGGCACCTTGATCAGAAACGCCAGCGCAAACGCGCCGAACAGCCAAGCCTGCTCTTTGTCACTGAGCTTGGCGGTCACCGCGACCAGATCGTGCAGCGCAAACGTGCCGCCGCCCTTGTGGTACAAATACAGGATGGCCACCAGCATCAGCAGCGAGCCGAACATGGTGTAAATAAAGAACTTGACCGTCGCGTAGATGCGGTCCTTGCCGCCCCAGATTCCGATGATGAGGTACATCGGCACCAACATCACCTCCCAAAATACGTAGAACGCCAGCAAATCGGTGGCCAACAGTGAGCCCAACATGCCGGTTTCGAGCACCAGCATCGCGATGGTGAACTCTTTCCAGCGTACTTCGATGGCCGACCATGCGCCGATGAACACCAGCGGGGTAAGACCCGCGGTCAGCAACACGTAGGGCAACGACAGGCCGTCGATGCCCAGCGTCCATCGGGCGTTCAGGGCGCTGATCCAGGAGAAATCGTCGACCCGCTGCAGGCCGACCAACGAGGTATCGACCACGCCAAACGTCGCCAGCGCCACCACCAGCACGGCAACACTGCCGCACAGGCCCAACGCCTTGTGGGCCCACGGCTGATCGCCCGGAATCAGCAGCGCCATCACCGCAAACGCGGTAGGCAGCAAGGTCAGCAGCGTCAACAGCGGAAAGCCGCTGGTGGACGCAACTTGTAGCCAGTCTTGGGTCATCATGGCAATTCTCGCAGTCCAGATGAATGGGCAGACCGTCTCGCGACGGCCCAACGCACAACTAGATCAGGTAATACGTCAGGGCAGCCAAGCCGACCGCGACGCCGACCAGGTAGGTCTGCACTTCGCCGGTCTGGACCAATCGGCCCAAATTGGACAGCCCGAGCAGGATCATGCCCGGCATCCGGACCATCACGCCGTCGACCAGAAAGCGGTCGACCAGCTGGAAAAGAAACTGCGAAGTCGCGCGCAATGTCTTGACCGGAAAGACCTCGTAGGCCTCGTCGACCCAGTACTTGTTGAGGAGGGCGTTGTAGACGGGGCGCGCGCTACTGGCCCACCCCGCAGTCGTCGGGCTTGGCCCCTGCTTGTACAGCGAAAACGCGAGGAAAATCCCGGCCGCAGCGACCAGAGTCGAGGCGCCCATCAGGGCATACTCCATCGAGGTTTCCATATGGCCATGCAGGAAGTGCTTGCCGCGGGCCAGCACCGGCTCCAGCCAGTGGTCAAACTTGTTGTAGGCGCCGTGGGCAAACGGCATACCGAGCCATCCGGCGCACACCGACAGCACTGCCAGAATCTGCAGGGGCACGCCCATCTGGGGCGGCGCATCGTGGGCGTGCTCAAAGGTGTGGTGATCGCCGCGGTACTGCCCGGCAAATGTGAGGAAATACAGGCGGAACATGTAGAACGCGGTCATGAACGCGGCACACAGGCCCAGCGCGAACGCGAGCTTGCGCCACATCGCCAGCCCTTCGACAAACTGCTTCCAGTCTTGCTTGAAGACTTTGGCCTGCTTGTCGACCGCCGCGCGATCCAGCTCAGTCACCGGCTTGCCAGCGGCCACCGTAGCAGCAGCCACCGCCGACACGGCGCGCTCCTCAAAGCCAGCTTCGTAATACTTCTCGAGCGCTTCCGTTGCGGGTTTGAGCGCCAGCGTCTCGGTCAGGATGGCATCCTTGCTAAAAAACCCAGCCAGCGGCGGAATGCCGGCGATCGCGATGCAGCTGACGAGAAACGTCAAGTGGATGATTGGCAACTTCTTGCGCAGCCCGCCCATCTTGCGGATGTCCTGCTCATGGTGCAGAGCGTGAATCACCGCGCCAGCGCCCAAGAACAGGCAAGCCTTGAAGAACGCATGGGTAAACAGGTGAAACACGCCTGCGGCGAACGCGCCTGCGCCGACGGCGATGAACATGAAGCCCAGCTGCGAAACCGTCGAATACGCCAGCACTTTCTTGATGTCGTTTTGGACCAGACCGATCGAAGCGGCGACAAGTGCCGTCACCGCGCCCACGACCATCACCACCGTCATCGCGGCCGGCGACAAGGCGAAAATGAAGTTCAGGCGGGCGACCATGTACACACCCGCGGTCACCATGGTGGCCGCATGGATCAGCGCGGACACCGGCGTGGGCCCCGCCATCGCGTCAGGCAGCCATACGTACAGCGGAATCTGGGCCGACTTGCCGGCCGCGCCGACGAACAGCAGCAAGCAGATCAGCGTGATCTCCGTGCTGTTGGCCAGCATGTGGGTCTTGTCGGAATACAGGCTGCGCAGGTTGTCGTAGTCGACCGAGCCGTTACCGTGGGCAAGCAGCAAGAAGATCGCAACCACAAAGCCGATGTCACCGATTCGGTTCACGACAAAGGCTTTTTGCCCGGCGATCGCTTTGTCCATGTCCTTGAACCAAAAGCCGATCAGCAGGTACGAGCAGGCGCCCACGCCTTCCCACCCGATGAAAAGCATCGCGAGATTCTTGCCGAGCACCAGCATCAGCATCGAAAAAATGAACAGGTTCAAGTAGCTGAAGTAGCGTCCGACGCCGTCGTCGCTGTTCATGTAGGCCGTGGAATACAGGTGAACCAGAAAGCCAACGCCGGTAACGACGAGGATCATCACGGCTGACAGGGGGTCAAGCAAAAACGCCATGTCAAACGAATAGTTGCCGGCCACGATCCAAGAGAACGCCTCGTAGCGGAAGGCCGCTTCCGGGTTGGTCAACGTCGCCGTGCGCAGGGACAGGAAGGACAGCACGGCCAGGAAAAACGAAGACAGCACGCTGCCGTTGGCGATGGCGTAGACCAGCTGCTTGGGCAGGCGCTTGCCGAAAAAGCCATTGATGATGCCGCCAATTAGCGGCAACAACACGATCAGTGGCAATAGAACTGCTGGGTTGCCTTCCACTGTGGTTCTCCACGCGGACGATGTCCGCGGTCTCTTCTCGGGGCGGTGACCGGCGCAGTTACCGGCGCAGCAACTTCAATTCGTCGATCCAGACCGTGCCCTTGGTGCGGAACACCGCCAGCACCAAAGCCAGACCAACCGCCGCTTCGGCAGCGGCCACCGCGATGATGAAAAAGGCCAGCACGTGCCCTTCGTTCCATCCGTGGTACCGCGAAAACCCGACCAGCGTCACGTTGACGGCGTTGAGCATGACCTCGACCGACATCAGCAGCACCAAAATGTTGCGGCGGGTCAGCACGCCGACCAGGCCAATGCTGAACAGCACTGCGCCCAGAATCAGGATTTCGCTCAGAGGGATATCGCTCATCGCAGCTTGCTCCTGGTGCCCCGGTTAGTGATGGCCGCCGTGGCTATCGGGTGGCGTGCCTTCTTGTGCATCCTCAGGCCGATGGGCCAACCGCGTCAGCTTGGCCGGCGGCGGCTCAGGCGCATCGACGTAGTGCAAGGACTTCTTGGCAAGTACGACCGCACCGACCGCGGCGACCAGCAAGAGCACCGAAGCCAGCTCAAACGGGACCATAAACGAGGTGTACAGCATCTTGCCGACAGCCTTGACCGTGCCAAACTCAGCGTAGGCGTGGTGGTGCAGGTCAACTGGCCGGGCGCCTTGAGTCACCAAAGCAATGGCGGTCGTCAGCTTGCCCAGGACGAAAAGCGAGAGCGCGCCACCGATGATCTTGACCGGCGACAGCTTGGGCTCCTGAATTTCTGACGGCGACAGATTCAATAGCATGATCACAAACGTGAACAGCACCATGACCGCGCCTGCGTAGACGATGATTTGCAGCGCTGTCAGCAAGTGCGCCGACAGCAGCGCGTACACGCCAGCCACGCAGAACAGCGACGCAATCAGCCACAGTGCGCTGTGGATCGGGTTGCGTCCGGTGTTGGGCAGCAGCATCAGCGCTGACGAAAGGACCGCGCCGGTGCCAAGTACATAAAAAATCAGATGAGCGGCCGACATGGCAGTTCCCTCGGGCTAAGCGCTTGCGGCGGCGCGGCTGCGGATTTCGGCCTCAAGCTGGGGCCGGAATTTCTTGGCGATCGACCGAATCGGCCACGCGGCAGCTTCACCGTGCGCGCAGATGGTGTTGCCGTCGATCCGATTGCAGGCGTCGATCAACAGGTCAATTGCTTCTTCGCCGGCAGCTCCAGCATCGAGCTGTTGAACAATCTGGTGCAGCCATCCCGTGCCCTGCCGGCACGGCGTGCATTGGCCGCACGACTCGTGCTGGTAGAATTTGGCCACGCGGCCCATGACCTTGATGAGATCTGAGCCCTCGGCAATCACGGTAATGCAGGCGGTGCCAAGCATGGAGCCGACGTCTTTGAGGCCGTCAAAGTCCATCGGTACGTCGATCTCGTCTTTGGTCAAGAAGGGGCAGGACGAGCCACCGGGGATAATCGCCAAGATCTCGCGGTCGCCCAGAATGCCACCGCCGAGGTCGTAGATGATCTCGCGCATCGGCGTGCCCATCGGCACTTCGAACAGGCCAGGATTCTTGACGTGGCCGGCCACGCCGACCAGCTTGGTGCCACCATTGCGCGGGCTGCCGAGCTTGCACCAGGCGTCTCCGCCCATTTCCAAAATGCACGGCACCGCAGCCAAGGTTTCGGTATTGTTGACGACTGTCGGCATGCCGAACACGCCATAGTTGGCGGGAAACGGCGGCTTGAGCCGCGGCATGCCGGGCTTGCCCTCGATGGACTCGATGAGCGCGGTCTCTTCGCCGCAAATGTACGCGCCGGCGCCAGAGTGGACGTAGCACTCGAGGTCAAAGCCGGAGCCCTGAATGTTCTTGCCGAGCCATCCGGCCTTGTACAGATCGGCGATCGCCCGCTCTGTGACGTCTTTGCTGTGCCAGTACTCGCCGCGGATGTAGATGTAGCAGACGTGGGCATCGACGGCGTAGCACGACAGCAGGATGCCTTCGAGTTGGCGAAACGGATCTTCTTCCAGAAAATAGCGATCTTTGAACGTGCCGGGCTCGCCCTCGTCGGCGTTGACGACGAGGTAGCGCGGTCGGCCGTCTTTGGGCAAAAAGCCCCACTTGGTGCCGGTCGGGAAGCCGGCGCCGCCGCGGCCGCGCAGGCCAGAAGCCTTGACCTCGGCGATGATGCCGTCTTTGCCGAGCTCAAGGCCCCGCTTCCACATCGCGAAGCCGCCGTACTTGATGTAGTTGGCCAAGTTGGTGAAGTCGACGCCCAAGTGGCGGCGCAGCAGCAGGCGGTGCTCAGGCATGGGCGGCCTCGGCAGGGTGGTTATCGGATTCATCGGCGTCTGGCCAGCCGATCGACGGTCCCAAGCGCAGACCTTCGGTTTGCAGCTGCGTCAACAGCGACGCCAAGTTTTCCGGCGTCACGTCGAAATAGTCCTTGCGGTTGACCTGCAGGCAGGGTGCCCGCTCGCACGCGCACAGACACTGCACTTCTTCGAGTGTAAACAGGCCGTCTTCGCTGGTCTCGCCCGGCCGGATACCCAACGCGTCGATGGCAATCTTGACCAAATCGTCGCTGCCACGCAGGTAGCAGGCGACATTGGTGCAAATCTGCACGTGAAAGCGACCGTGGGGCCGCTTGTACAGCATGGTGTAGAACATGGCGGTGGCCAGCACCGTCGACTTGGCCAGGCCGAGTTCAGCGGCAACCATCGCCAGCACGTCAGGCGTCAGCCATCCGAACTGCTCTTGGGCCAGCCACAGCACGGGGATCAGCGCCCCCTGCTTGCGCGGATAGCGGCCGAGCAAATCGGCAATCTGCTGCTTGGCTTGCGGCGAAAACTGGACCGCCAGGGCCGCTGCGTCTGGGGCGGGTCCGACCGGGACGGGATCTACCATCTGTGCCTCGATACAGGGAGCGAACCCCGTGGCGGGCCCGCCCAAACCGGCGCGGATTAGGCCAATGGACAACCGTAAAGTCAAGTTGTCGGCGGTCGTGCCATCGCCTACGCTTGTGGCGCTGCCCAAGGCGGTGGCAACGGACGGGACGATGCGCGGTTTCATCTTGGCGGCGGGTTTGGGCACACGGCTGCGCCCCCTGACCGACGTGTTGCCCAAGCCGCTGGTGCCGGTGGCTGGGGTCCCGCTGATCGACCGCGCGGTGCAACAGCTTGTCGCGGCAAATGTCTTTGAGATTGCTGTCAATCTGTACCACTTGGGCGATCCCATTCGCCGTTGGCTGGGCGATGGCCACCAGTTTGGCGCGCAGGTGACGTACTTTGACGAGGCCCCAGCCATTTTGGGTACGGGCGGCGGCGTCAAGAACGCCGAGGCGTTCTTGCGGACGGGAGGGCCGGCCTTTCTGCTCGCCAATGGCGACGTGTGGCACGACTTCGACTTGGCGGCGGTGCGGGCGGCGCATGAACCGACGGCGCTTGCGACACTGGTGATGCACCGCAGCGCGCATCGGCCTGAGCTGCACACCGTGGCGCTGCGTCAGACCGAGCCGGATCGGGGTACCGTGGTGCACATTGGCGGCCGGCCAGCGCAAGCGCCGTGTGACTTCAAGGCGATTTATGCTGGAATTGCGGTATATTCGACCGCGCTGCTGGACCGACTGCCGCCCAAGGGCGAGGCCTGCCTGGTCCGGCAAGGGCTGCTGCCGGGGATGGCCGCGGGCCAAACGGTTGGATGGGTCGAGCCCAAAGGTCACTGGTTTGACTGTGGTACGCGCGCCGAAGTGCTGCGGGCGAGCGCTTTTGCGCTGCGAGCGCGGGCGGCTACTTGAGCCAGAACTGCAGCTCTGAATCGCCAAGCTTGATCCGGTCGCCGTCTTTCAAGAACACTTTGTGGACCTGCTGACCGTTAACGAGCACTTTGTTCTGCGAATTCAAGTCGGCGATCTCGTAGCGCATTTGATCGATCTTGAGCGCGGCGTGGCGCGAGCTGACACTGGCATCGGGCAGCACAATGGTGTTGCCCTTGATCCGGCCGAGCGTGGTCACATCGTCGATCAAGTAGAATTCGTTGCCGGCCAGCGGACCTGCCACGCACATCAAGCGACCACGGTGCGGCCCTTCAGGCTTGCTCGGTCCGCTCTGCGCTTGCTCGACCGGCGCATTGCCTTTGCGGCGGCTCATCCACACGAAGAACACGATGACCAAGGTCAGGCTGAGCAGGCCGACGATGATAATGCCTGCCCACTTGAGCCAGACTTTCCACGGCAGGGCGGGCGCGGGCAAGCGCACGTCGTTTTTGACCCCTTCTTCCTTGGCACCGTCTTTGAGCTTGGCTTTGAGGACAATGGTGTACTTGAGCTCTTCTTTGCCCTTGATCGGGTCGCCATTGTCCGGCAGCTCGGCTAGCTTGGCGCGGATGATGTACTGCTTCTTGATCCGGCGAGCGACACCGTCCCACACGCCGGGGATCGTGATGAACTTGTCGGTGTCGATGCGCTTGTACAGACCCTCGGTGTTGTTGGCGATGGTCTGCAGCAGCGGCAGATACTTGGGGTCATCGGCCGTAAAGCCAATGGTGTAGACCCGAATCTGCTGATCGCTGTAGCGCTCCAAGATATCTTTGATGCGGTTTTGCAGCTTGGCGACGTCAGTCTCGCGGTTCTTGCCGTCTGACATGACGATCAGGTACTTGCGGCGGGCCTGGCTGAGCTTCTCGGCATTTTCTGCCATGTAGTTCAGGGCTTTATCGACCGCGGTCAAAGATTCTGGCGAAAGGGTCTTTTGCTTTTGGATGCCGCCCTGAATCTGCTCGTTGCCCTCTTCTGGACCACTGGGCGGCTTGTCGTTCTCAACCGCCTCTTTGGCTTGGTTAAAATTGCTCGCCCACGCATACACAACCTCGTGGACCGCGCCTTCGCGGTAGCGCAGCACGGCGATCTTGTCGTCGTCGCTCATGGTCTTGATGAGCCGACCCACGCCTTCTTTGACCTGATCGTAGGTCGAGTGGGCCTCGCCACCTTGGGTCTGGTAGCTGGCCGAGGCGTTCATAAGCACGCAAATCGCGATTGGTTCCTTGGCCTTGTCAGCGGTGTCGATCTCCATCTTGGCGATCTTGAGCGGCTGACCGTTGGCCAGGATCTCGAGATCGCCTTCCTCGATCTTGGGCATCGGCTCGCCCTGCGGGTCGAGGATATCGGCGTTGATGGTCAGCGTGAGCGTGCTCGGCTCAAAATTGACCAAGTCGACGAACAGCCGCTTCTCGCTCTCCGCAAACGAAGCGGGCGGCAGCAGCGAAGCTGCCATCACCACCAGAGTCGACCATGCAAAAATGCGCCTGTGGCGCCGGATTATATAGGCCATCGCCTGCTCCTGAAATCGTACTGAGATTGTCGGCTCAAGCGGCGCCTATTCAAGCGACTTGAACTTGAGTTCGGTTCGTCCCAGCCGGATCTTGTCGTTGTCGATGATGTCGTACTTGGTGATCTTGCGCTCGTTGACGTAGGTGCCGTTGGTCGAGTCCATATCCACGATGGTGAACGTGCCATTCTCATGGCGAATCACCGTGTGCTTGCTGGACAGATAGGGGTCGGTCAAGACCACGTCGCAGTCCGCCGCTGTGCCCATGGTGTTCTTGCCATCGACCAGCCTGAAGTCACGGCCGCGCAGTTCGCCATTGAGAATCACGACCCAGCCGACTACAGGCTTGAAGGTGCCGCGGTTGATGGCGTTGAGGTCGATGGCGACTGTTTTTTCAGCACCGCCAAACTCCTCACCGCCCGACTGCTGTTGCGCCGGTTCGTCTTTCTTTTTTCCAAACCACCCCACGTTGCCTCCGTCTTGCTTGGGTTGGTTGCCCCCGCCTGCTACGCCCTTCTTGACCGCGTCTTTCGCCGCTTTGGCTGGTGCGTCGACTGCCTTGTTGAATTTCTTGGCGGCCTCAGTCTTGGCCTTGGTGATGACGCCCATCTTCTTGGCGTTGACACCCATCACCGCTGAGTCAATGCGTTGCTGCCCTAAATTCTTGAAGAAATCGACGACGATGTTGACGATCACGGCGTCCTCCCGCTGTGCTGGCACGCGCCACGCGACATCAGCAGCCCACCACCGATGCCGTTGCCAGCAGGATGGCACGCCGTCGATCGCGTATCAAGGCCGATGTGCAGCGGTTGCATCGCCGATTAGCCCCGCTTGACGGGCTGGTACGCCCACATCTTGAACACGTTGATGTCTCGGTCGGCGGTGACTGGCTTGATCTTGATCCGCGCCGTGACTTCTTTGACATACTCCGCCGGCACGACGTAGACCCAGTTGCGCCACCGCGCCTTGCGGTCGGAACCCGCGCAGATGCAGTTGGACAGCCGCCGGTCGTTGGCCTCGACTTCGGCCTCCCAGTCGCCGTGCACGTAGTCCATACGCCATACGACGTAGAGATCCTTGCCGGGTTCGACGTTTTTGAGCTCGAACTCGAGGTGACCACCTTCGAAAGCGACGCCCGCGTCTTCGACGATGTTGCCGTCGGGGTACTTGAGTTTTTGGCGGGTGCGGTACTTGTCGCGCTCGCCGCTGATGCGCCAGCCGTGGCTCTTCTCGCTGTCGACGTCGATGGGGTCGATGCTATCGACCAGCACCATGTCCTGCCCCTCGATGTTCATGCGCTCTTCGAACGGTGCCGAGCGGACCTTGATGTTTTCGACCACCGCCGAGGTATCGGTCGACTTGGCTTCCAGCTTCTTGGCCGGCTTGAGCTGCTTTTGGAAAATCGTCTCCATAAACTTCTGGCACTCGCCCTGGTAGCTCATCAGGCCAGACAGAAAATCCAGCGAGAAGTGGCGCTCACCGTAGCGTTGCAGCGAGATCTCCACTTGCTTCTTGAAGTTGGCGAAGTCGCGCTGGCTGGAGATCTGCGGCACGTTGGCCTCGATCTCCTGCACCATCGCCCACTGGTGCTGCAAGATAATGAGATACAACGAGAAAATGTTGCGGAGATCGACCAACTGGGCGTGAATCAGCATCTCCAGCGTGATGAAACCGTGCAGCACGTCCGACGCCGGCAGAATGCGCATGGTGTGGTACATCAGGGTGTAGATCTGCTTGCTGCGGCGGATCATCTCCATGATCTCCCACAACATCTGCGGGTTGAGGAACGAGCCGACAATGCCCGCCACTGGCACAAAGCGCAGGTCGATCTCGTTGGGCAGCGGGTTGAACGGATCCTTGGGGTCGAGCACCCGCTTGATGTCTTTGGCCACGCTGATTCGGGCCAATTCGACTTCGGTGTGCAGGTCCGGCTCGGTGACACTCCACTCGAGCTTGACCGACTCCGCGATCTTGCGGTGACCCTTGAAGTCCAGATTCTCTTTGTACGAAATAAAATCGGTGAACTCTTCGATATACCGCGCGACCAAGTAGACGGTGGCCGGCAGCTTGAAGTCGTTGGGATTGAACTGCTTGATCTCCGGTTCCCACAGGAAAATGTCGTTGCCCTGCCCGTCGACGGCGTAGCCTGACTGCACTTCGACCGCCAGCTGCCCTTGCGAGCGCGCCGACACCCGCAGGCCGCCAAGCGCGTGCGGCACAATGCCCGGGCCGTGCATCATGCGGTTGTGCAGCCGACGCTTCTCGACGTGGTAGCGCTCGCCGTCGTTCCAGTCCTTCTCGGTGGTACGAAAGCCGCGGAAAAAATTCAGGCGGCGGTAGTTGCGTTCGGTGATCTCGGCCATCTTGTCCCCTGTCTGTTCGATCCGTCGGTTCTGTCAGTTTGCCTTTGCATCCAGCTGCTTGCGTTGGTCTGGACGCCTACGGCGCGTTCGACCAGTCCACATCGTCTTCGCCTTCCATGTGTGCTTCACCGATGACCAGACCGTGGTCCTCGTCATCCAGGTCGGCTTGGTCCAGAAATGTCAGAAAGTACGTGGTGTGCGCAGGTTTTTCGGCCTGGATCACCCGGTGAATGCGCACGATTTGATCGTCGCCAAACGCCGACGCCGGCTGCGGCAATTGCACCACGAAACAGTGCGCCAAGTTCATCGGTGGCAGCACCACGGTCGAGATACCGACTTCGGAGGTGACCCCGACCCGGAACGCGTCGAACGGCCAAGTGTTCTCAAAAATCACTGGCTTGACGCCGACATACATCTCGAGCAGCTGCTCTAGCGCAAATTTGGTGCCGCGCAGGCTGTACAAAGCCGGGGCCCGCCGCAGCCAACGCCGCTGCTTCTCGATCGGCCATTCACTCTCGAGCTGCAGCGCGATCCAGCTGGCCAGCCACGGCAAAAAGTGCGGCTCGGTCTCATGCGGTCGAAACAGCGATGGCAACCGATCGAGCACGTCGCCGATCTTGTCGTTCTCTTGCTGAAACACCCACAGGAATTGGTGCAGCAGGTGATTTTCGTTGTTGCCGGTCAGCTGAAAAATTTGCGGCAGGTAGCGGACCCAGCTCTGCTTGGCCACCGACACTTGGATGACCGTGGTGCTATCGACCAGCTGTCCGCGGATCGGGAACTGCTCGACCACCGTGTTGTCGTCGGCATAGGCTTCAACGTAGCGCGCCAAGGGTAGCGGCAACCCCGCTTGCTGCAACACGATGCAGGCGTCGCGGTACAGCAGGCCAGCCAACTCGGGCACGATGACTTTGCGCAGCCGCCGCTCGCCCGGCCGCGACGGACCGCCCGCGCCGCGCCCACCAGGGGGCCCGCTTGTCGTCGTAGCGCTGGACGTTCCTACTGCCATCGCGAATCACCTAGCTGGGTTGCAGCGCTTTTGCCGGAGGCGAACTTAGACAATGCGCTCGTGCGCCTTCTCGACCACATCGACCCGCACCACGTGAACCAGCTCACCGGGACCGACCTTGAACTGATCGACCTCCAGCTTGGTCGTCTCGTCAATCAGCCGCACGCGGTCGACGAAATCGACGCCGGCAACATCTTCAATCACGTGGTAGACATCGACGCGGTACACCGGCCGACCGAATGGCCAACCCTTGCCGTCTTTGCCACCGCGCAGCGGGTGCATAAACATGCGAATTCGCTTCTCGATCTCGCGCTTGACCCGGTCCGAGCCCGCGGTCTGCAAGACCACGATCTCCACCGTCGCCGACATCTCCCGAAAAGTTGGCCGCTGCACGTTGAGCATGGTCGAGATGAGCTTGCGGTCGGCCAAGTGGTTGCGGACTTTGCGCAGCAACTCGGTCGACGGAATCGGCTTATCCAAGAAATCCGGATGGTTCTCTGCGACCTTGGGCACAATCACCACCGTGATTTCGCCTTCGCGCTCGTGGGTCGGCAGCGCGCAGACACGCGCCACGGAATTGGACGCCTCGATCGCCAGCCACTCAAAGTCCTCGGCAGTGACTGCGCGGCTCTTGGCCTTGAGCGAGTGCGGACCGCGGCGCTTGGCCTCGTCGATGGTCTCGAGATCACAACCGCCGGCCGCTGCGTACACGTTGCGCACCGCATCGACGTAGGGCACCGCCTGCATCAACACCGTCACGCCATCGGGCGGCACGTTGCCGCGCTCGCCATCGCCGACCTGGTAGCGCTTGCACACCACGTTGCGGTCGCCCTTGGGCGGGATCAGGCCGTGGACGCCATCGCCAAACCGAATATCATTGGTCACGATGTCTTTGACGTAGTGCCGTGCGTTGCCCTTGGACTCATACAGCGACTCGACGCCAATCCAGCGCACCAGCACGCCGCCTTCCGGCGACTCCTCGATGAACCGATCGCCGTAGGTCTTTTCCAGCTCGAACAAATCGGGACTCGGCGGGCGCTCGCGCTCCTTGACCCAAATCTCTTCGCCCGGCAGCACCGGCCCGCGCACAAAGCGGAAACTCTGGTTGGGCGTGCCACGCGACGTGCCCATAATCTCATCGACATATGTCGTGACATTGGTCGCGTACACCGTATTGAGCAGCACGTTGCGCAGCATCGGCGGCTCGTCGTAGCCGCCAAATTCCAAGCGCGCCCGCACCCAGTACAGCGGCACGCCAAAGCGCTTGTGGGCGCGGTGGTCCAAGGGGCCGACAAACTCAATATAGCCCGACTGGGTAAAACCGTAGGTCTGGTCGCGCGTGATCAGCGACACCCAGTCCTTGCCGTTCCAGTACTCCCAGTTGATCACTTGCTCGGCGTGGACTTGGCTGAGTTGCTTGGACGTCAAGCCCGGACCAGCTTTGAGTCGGCGACCAGGGCCATCGCTTTCCGCCAGCTCAAAGTAGAGTTGAATCTTGTCGTTGGGAAAGGGTTGCGGCCCGGGCGGCGTCGCCCCGTCATAATTCGACAGCTTAAAGCCAAGGTACAGCGTTGGGCTCTCTTCGGCGATCGGCTGAAACGGCTGAAACGGCTTGCCGGCTTCGCTCTCGGTGGCCAGCGCCGTGTAGTCGCTGTACAAGAAGTCGTTGTACGCCAGAATGCGGTCAAAGCCGTGCTCCTGCTCGACAAACCGCAAGGCCAGGGTCTTCAAATTCGGCGGACGCAGCGGCCGAGTGTCCTTCCAGACCCAGCGATCGTTCTCCAGTTCGTAGGTGCCCGGCACGCCAAAATCGCCGCGCTCGATGCGGGCACGTACCCAAACGGCTTCCTTACCATTGATATCAACGGGCTTGATATCCTTGGGCCGCTTGAAGGCGACATAGCCATTGGTGGTCAGGCACTGCGTGTCGTCCTTGAAAGCCAGCCCTGGGTCCTCGACATCGAAGTCGCCAAAGCCCGCGCGGCCAATCAGCCGCCACTTCTTGCCGTTGTAGTACTCCCACGCCACCACGAGATCCGCTGAGGCTTGCGGCAGCGGCACTACCGACGGATCGGCCAGCGCGAAGTCGATCCGCACATCGGCGTCGGGATGGTTAAGCACCCGCTCACACGAGATGTACAGCGCCGACTCCAGTGTCGGATCGCGCCCAAAAGGCTGCATGGTCCGGTCGGACTCGAGCTTGAGGTACAGGCCGGCAGACTGGTTGGCAAATGCTTGATCGGGCGGCTCGCCGTCGCCCGTCAGCTCCAGCCGCATCGTGATGACGTCTGCCAGCGTGTCCGAAGCCTGGGTCGGCACTTCGATCAGCTTGCCGCGCAGGAACAGGCCGGTAAACTCACCGACTTGGGACTCAGCCATCGACGGCGGGCCGATCAGCGCCACTTGATCCGCTTCGGTTTCCAACGGCGGATTGGCGAGCGCCCGCCAGCGATCGCCGTCGAAATATTCCCACTCCAGCTGCTTGGCCAACGCCACCGGCGTCGAGGCCGGCGCCGTGGTCCGAATGGTCAAGATCGAGGTCTCGTTGAACGCTTCGAGGCGCTTGTCGCCCACGAACAGGTAGCGCTCCACACTGCGCACCCCCGACCACAGCTCCACACCTTCGCGCTTGCGACCCAGCAACCCAGTGTAATCGCTAAACGTCTCGTGAAACTGGCTCATGCACATCGCAAGCGCCGCGTTGGTCACCGTGAGGTCGTTCTCCGTCTCAAATGCGATCGTGCTGCCATCCGGCCCCGGCTTGGTCCCGACGCGG
Organism: Myxococcales bacterium; assembly: GCA_947499075.1. GTDB lineage: Bacteria > Myxococcota_A > UBA9042 > UBA9042 > UBA9042 > SXRM01. Next base: position 20,978 of record CANMNA010000008.1, on the reverse strand, counting down.
GTACCGTGCGGCACCAACACGTTGTCAGCCTTGGGGTTGATCCCAAAACGGAGCACCGTCCGCGCCGGCTGCGGCGGCGCCAGCGTGATACCCATGAGCTCAAGGAACGCCAGAAAGTTCTTCTCGGGCACCCGGTTGAGCCGATACAGCGTCATTTCGGTCATCCAGGCGAACAGCTCTAGGAGCGTCACGCCAGGGTCTGACCGGTTGTGGTTGGTCCACTCAGGGCAGTACTGCGGGATAAGCCGAATCGCTTCTTGGACAATGTCCTCGAAATTGCGATCGTCAAGGTTCGGACTTGGGATCATAAATCCTGCTCCCGCCTGAGGTAGAACGGATAGACCATGTTCTTGTCCACGTTGGTCGACCGAATCTTGTACTTGATCTCGACGACCATCATCGACTCTTCACCGTGGTGCGGCCGGGCCGACACGCGGACGTCAGTCACGCGCGGCTCCCACTTATTCAGCGCTTCTGCGACGTAAAACGACACCATGCCCGCCGTCGATGACGAATTCGGGTGAAACACATAGTCGTGGATGCGGCAACCAAACATCGGGCGCATCACGCGCTCGCCGACGGCGGTGCCGACGATCAGGCGCACGCCCTCTTCAATGTTGTCGGCGCCATCGGACATGGCCATGCCGCCCACTGCATTGATTTGCAGGGGATACTTGAGGCCACGTCCGAGAAAGCTCTTGACCATTCGCTCTAGGTTCCTTTGGCGCGTCTGCTGCGCTACCGACCAGCCAAGACGCCGCGCACTGGCTAGCCGACCATCGCGTCGCACTTGAGACGGCACTGCGGGCAGCGGATTTTGGCCCACCCACTGTTCTCGTCGTACACGCAGTCGAGGTCGCCGCGCTCACACACCGGACACCGGTGGCCTTCGGGCCGACCCGCCGCAACCATCGTCAGCGTATCCTGGAGCATCTGGATCAGCTCCTCTTGCTCAAAATCCGCTGGGTTCACCGTGACCTCCACCACCAAGCCGCCGTCTGTGTTGACCAATTCGCCCCAACCGGACGCTTCGCGTTACGGTCGTGGCGTCAGACAACGGCGCCAATCGTATCGGCGGAAGCGGTGGTGTCAACGGCGCGACCGGCCGGGCTTGGCGATGGCGCATGACGTGAGGGGGCAAACCCCGGCCTGCGGTCGCCAAGCGACCGAAAAAGCACAAAGCCCGCAGGGATCGCCGGTGAGCGATCTGCGGGCCTTGCCCAAAGCGACAGTTTTTGGCGCGATCGCGCGGCCGACCTATTCGCCTTTGGCGTTGCGCGAGAAGGCGATGGTCGTCTTGTAGCCCTCGTCCGGCCGGTAAGTGTGCGTGGCCGACGTAATCAAGAACTTGCCCGAGAACGCTTTGCCAAAACCTTCAAATTCAATGACTTTCCCAGGCAACGCTTTGGGATCGCCTTCGATCGTGACCTCGCCAGTGAGAAAGTCCATCGAAAACTGATCAAACAGCGCCTGCGCCAGCGCTTGGGCTTCGGCCTTGGTGTTGACCGGTTGATCGACCACAATGTACTTGCGCCCAATGGAGCCGGAGTTGTACAGCGCGGTGCCGGTGTCGGCGTGGCCTTTGGTGCCGTCAAACGCGTAAGTGGAGCTGGTCACCTTGGCCACGATGTTCTTCTTCGTCACAAAGTCCCAGCTGCGCACTTCCACCGCTGCGTACTGCTGCACAGTCGACAACCGAAAGTTGAGGTGGAGAAACGAGCCGGCCGAACCTTCGCCGCCCTGCCCGCTGCGCTCACGCGCGATCTTGACCACCGCTGCGCCCGAGGCTTCCGGCTTGCGAAACGTAATCTGGGTGGCGCCCGAGTCGCCGGCCTTCATCTCGAGGCTGGCCCCGATCGCCTGCAAGAACTCGAAATCACTGACGTTGAGCTGCGGCACATAGTGATGCTTGACGCTTGACGAGCCCACGTCGCCTGCGGTCATCTTGTCGCCGGTCTTGCCGCCTTCGCTGGCTTTAGAGTTGTTGATCACGTCTTTGACAGGCGTAGTCGGCGAGATGCTCGGCTGCAAACCGTCGCCCCACGTCTTGCTGCGCTGGCCGCGGGTCAGGCGGTGCACCTTGTGGTAGCCCGAAATCGTGGTGTGGTAGCCGTGCTCGACGTCGAAGCTCGGCTCAATGTAGGCGACTTCGCCGTACAGCAAGGTCGACTGCTTCTCGAGCCCCAAGCTGATCTCAACTTCGGCACCTGGCTTGAACGAGTCGATCAGATTGAGCTTTTCCAGCTCCATCATGTCGTACTCAACCGAGAACATATCCGGCTGATCCAAGCGCAAATCGACCGTAATCGACACGATGCCTTCGCCGGCCCGAGTCTCAATCGATTTGCCTGTGTCGGTCGGGATGCTCGTAGACCCGCCGAGTTTGACTGTCATGCTAGCGACATTGGCGTCCATGTCTGTCTCCGTATGCGCCGGTTAGATCGGCCGTGCGAGCAACTGGGCTAGCGCAGAATCGGCGGAATCAGCAGGCGCTGGCCCGGGGTCAAGCGCAGCGGATCATCGATGCCATTGGCCACCGCGATCCGACGCCATTCGCCTGGGTCGTCGTATTCCGTCGCTGAGATCGCCTGAAGCGTCTCGCCTCGGCCAACAGCGTGAACGTGGGCCGTATCCGGGCTTTGCTTCTCTTCAGTCCCCGGCGGCTCTTCGGCCAGCGTCAGCTTGCAGGTCGCCCGCACCGGCGTGCCGTTGGGCAAGAACATCGTGTAGTTGACATCCAGACCTGTGACGAACCACATACCGGCGTTGATCTGCCCGGGCTTGGCGTCCTGTCCCCAGCCCGCGCCCCACGCAAACACGACACGTGGCGGCCGGTGCAGCTGGGTATCCGCCCGCAGCAGCGCTTCAAACCACTGCACGTGTTTGGTGTAGACGTTTTCGCGTGTGTCAAAGCAGTCGAAAAGCAGCTCGCCAAACTCCAGCTGGGCCGGATTGCCGGTCGTAAACTGATGCTTGGGCGCGCTGCGCCCCGCCTGTTTGCCCGGCTTGGGCGTCATCGACTTGGTTACCCGGACAGCCTCCGGGTTGAACATGAACTCATGCGTGTGGGGGCTCAATGCCACCTTGTCGGCATCGTCCTTGTGAATCTCAATTTGGGCCTTGCTGAAACTAAACATGGAGCCCCCTTCTCTCGCGCTCGCGTTTGATGCGCACCATTACCGACCTGGCGATCTTCATCGCCAACTGCTCGATATCTTGAACATTTGCACTGTGATCTTCAGCAGCCTGACGCGCCTTGTCGCCGCCAGCACCCTGCCCCGTCTTGCCGGCCTTGTGGTCGCCGACGCCGGTGATAGGCATGCCCACCGTTGCATCTGAACCACTGGTCGCAATGCTCTCTGACAGGCCTTTGGCAGCTGCTGCCGCAACGATGGCTTGGGCCGCCGGAGCGACCAACGGCAGCATGTTGGCGGCCGGACTCGAGGTGACCGACAACACCCGCGTCATGGCCGCCGCTTGGCTACCTTTGTGCGAGGCTGTCGCACCGCCTGCGCGGCCTGCCGACTCGACCATCGACTCCAGCGAGGGCGCGGGCTGGATCAAGTCCTGACCGGATCGAAAATCTGAGGGCATGGCTACGCCGTCGAGCGACGTCACCGCCGAGCCAGCCGTGCGACCGCGGGCAACCGCCGAAGCATGGCCGCGACCCAGTGAGGAGGCACGCCGGGCATGAACTGCAGCGCTGAGGCGATCGGCACCGCTGGCCGCCGTCGGCACTGGTGCAGCATCGCCGAAGAACCAACCGCTGTCGGCGTTGCCCAGCCCGACCAGCTCTCCACCGCCCAGTTGAGCACTGCCGTAGCCTGCCCGAGTCGCCCCGCGGGTTGCGCTCATGCGCGTAGCAAATGTGCCGCGTGGCGTGGCGTGCAGCCAACTCGAGCGTCGGCTTGGGCCGACCAAATTGCGCCCGCGCTTCAGGCTCAAGGGCGCGAAGTCGTGCAGAGTCGCGCCCAAAAGCTTGTTACCCTGCCCTGTCGGCTTGGCCATTGAGCCAATACGCGGGCCACTGCCGGTGCCGGGATCGGAACCATCAACTGTCGACGCGGCATGCACGCTGTCCGCGGCGGGCGTCAACAGCGCTCGGTCAGCCTCAGCAATCGCCATCGGCCGCGCGCCACGCGGCTGACCAGCAGCACCGGGGCCCGATGCACCAAACAACCCACCGTCTGCGAGCGCTGCCAAGGCAGCCATGCCGGTCAAGACGACTTTGTCGCCTTCCACGGTCGCCAAGCCCTCTGGCCGAGTGCCAGTCCGAGTGCCAGTCCGAGTGCCAGTCCGAGTGCCAGTGCCAGTGCCAGTGCCAGTGCCAGTGCCAGTGCCAGTGCCAGTCCGAGTGCCAGTCCGAGTGCCAGTGCCAGTGCCAGTGCCAGTGCCAGTGCCAGTGCCAGTGCCAGTGCCAGTGCCAGTCCCAGTCCGAGCGCCGGCTCCTGACGGTGCGGTGGTGCCCGTACGGCCACGCTCGACGCCCGCGGCACTGCCAGTTGTCGCTCCTCGAGCTGACCGGCCAGACAGGCCGGCCGCTTCTGCGCCGAAGTCCCCCGAATCTGCAGCTTCAAGGTCAGCCATGGGCGCCAAGAATTCGCCAGCCGGCGCATGGCCCTGCGCCAATCGCGTGGCGACCGCCCGGACCACATCTGCCCTGCCGAGCCAGCGTGCCACAAACGCGGAGGCAACGTCGGACGGCAAGTCGCCGGTACCCGCTTCGCCAAGTGCCTGCAAGGCTGTCTGCAAAGCCCGCGGCGTGTTGGAGCCCAAAGCGGCCGGAAGCGCACGCACAAGCGATCGCTTCGCCGCCGCTGTCGCCGTGGCCGGCGTACGCTGCCCCGCTTGACTAGTCAGTTGGAGTGCCTGCGCGCCGCGACTGACCCGGCCTGTGGCGGCGCCACCAGTCTGAGCAGATGGGCGCTGCAATTTCGCCAAAGCCTGAGCGCCACTTGGGGTGCTTGCACCGCCAGACGCTGAGTCTAATCCTTCGCCGCCCGCAGTGTCCTGACCCAACTGGAGCAATTCGCCGGTCTCGCCGACGCCAGAGCTGCGGTCTGCTACGGCTGCGGCCGCGTTCGCTGACCCAGCGCCAAGCCGCGCCGGCAAAGCGCGACCCTGAGCGCGCAGCCCGTTGCGATGCTCGTGTCGGTTGAGCAACATCTCCGTCAAGCCATCAGCATGGCCACCGGGAGCCGCGGCCAGCACGCCGATATCGTGCAGACCTGCAATATCGGCCAATCCAAGCGCTGCGCCGCGCGATCCCAAAGCTGCCGTTGCGACTGCTGCCTGTGCGATGCGCCGCTCTAACGCCGCAATCGCAGCTGAAGCGGCGGGCAGCGCTGGTTGCACTGGGCGTGCCGCTGATTGGGAGACAGCACCGCCAGCTCGATCGCCACGTGTTTGGCGCCGTCCAGCGACGTCGGCAGCAGCGGGGCTGCCTTTGCCCGTCAACTCAGAGTCCACGGCCGAGGCATCAAATTCGCCCGCTTGGGGAGCTACTTGCAGCCATTCGCCGACGCTAGCATCCCACGCTGGGGTCTGTGTCGCGTGCGATGGGCCAGCGTATCCGGGCGCTTGGGCCGAACCTTGCCCAACGCTTTTGCGTTCTGCCAGCCCGTCGGCGCTGCTGCTACGCCATTGGTCGACGCGATCTGGTGTCAAGCCTAAAGACAGCCGACGGTCGATTCGTGCTCCTAGGCCATCGGCTGCTGCGGCCGTGCCGCCGATCAAGCCCACGAACTGCTGCGCGCGTGCCAAGGCAACCAAGTCCGAGAAAGACTGCTGCACGGACGAACCGGTCGGTGCCCACTGATGGCGCAAATCCGCGGTTGGCGTTGAGCCGGGCTGTGCCGCGTTCTGCAACTGCGCTGAATCGCGAAGCAATTTTGCCTGTCCGCCAAGCAATTTTGCCTGTCCGCCAAGCAATTGCGCCTGTCCGCCAGGCAATTGCGCCTGTCCGCCAGGCAATTGCGCCTGTCCGCCAAGCATTTGCGCTGGCTGGCCAGACAACTGACCCAATCCGCCTCTCGTGTTCGCACCTGTGTTGCCCTGAACAACGCGGCCAATCACCGAGGCGCCAGCAGCGTGCGCCGCAGTGCGCTCCCTACGTGCCGCAGCTGCGGGAACCAGCCAACCCGGCACTTGCCCGGCTTGGACCGCCTTGCGTGCCGCACCAGTTGGGGTCCGTGCACCGGCATCGCCAGCCGCTTGGCGCAGGACGGCCAAAACGTTGCCTTCGCTGGCGTCCTTGTCCAAGCCAAGTTCAGCGGCATGGACACGCAAGAATTCGCCAATATCGCTGCGCGCCGCTGCATCGCCAAGACGACTGGGCAACTGTGCTTCTGGCAGTTCGCTGCTTGCAGTTGTTGCCAATCCGGTGGCGCCGGTTCCGGCCACACCGCGCGACGCGATACCTGCCGCGATTGCTTGTAGCGAACGTGGCAGACCGGGCCTGAGTGAGAACTTGCCGGAAGCTGAATCGTGCGTCGCGTCCTGCCATTGTGCCCAATTTTGGCCAAGAGCAGAGCCCTGACCCGAGGCGGAAGACGCACCTTCTCTTGCGCCGGAGGTTATCTCTGAGGCAGTGGACGGCTGTCCGGCTGTGGCGCGGTGCCCCAAGGTGGCCATCGATGCCGTCGCACGCAGATGTTGGCTTGCCTGCCCAACCGCGGCCTGCAACGCAACAAAGGGTGACCCGACGGACCCATCACGGGTCTGCGCCAATCGTGGACGGGCCGCAGCCGACAGTGGCGAACCGCCATCTGCACTGGCCGCATGCGCACGGGCGCGTCGCTGCGGCCCCAAGCTCGGCTGAATTTGCGCCAAGCTGAATGCCTGGCCTTGGCTGTCACCTGACGAAGCACCAGCGTTGGCCGCGACCCGTAGGGCCACAGGCGCCACTGCCGCGGCTTGCCAAGCCTTCGCTGCGACCTGCCACTGGCCGGCCATCGCCGCAGCCAAAGGTGCCCTTTCTGCCCCAGCATCGTCTGGCGCAGACGTGGGCGAGGCTAACCCAAGATCAAGCATGGCGAAATCGGCGGCACCTTGCGCCATGCGCATGGCACGCGGCATCTGGCTTGCTGCCGCAGCGTCACCGACGACGGCTTGAGGCGCCGACCACGCGGACCCGCCAGCAGCTCCAGGCAACGGCCGGGCAGCCAAGGATGCCAACACATTGCCACGGTCAGCACCCGGCCAGAGTGTAGCGGGGGCTTGGGGCGCAGCAACGCGCGAGCGACTTGAGCCCGCATCAGACTCGTCGGGGGCCGCACGCCCCACCGCGGTGGGGAGATGGGGTCCGGACACCCCACCGCTAGCATCGACGGCAGAACCTAGCGCATCGGCTGCAACGGGCGAACGCCGCAGCTCAGTCAGCAGGCGACGCAAGTCACGCAGTTGCGCTTGTTTGCCGACCAGACGCTTGCCTGAAGGCGCTCCCGCCCTTGTTGCGGCCTTTCCGCCAGCACGCGCAGCGAGAGCTTGGGGACGGCTGACAACCTTTGTTTTGGCTGTGACAGGCGCAGACTTGGCTTTGGCGGGCGCAGATTTGCCGAACATGCTCGGGTGGGCAATAGCAATTTCCGCTTCTGTATCAACGAATTGGCTGTCAACTTTCAACTCTTCAAGAACGATCTGGACCAGATCGGCTAGATCGCCCATGTGCAGGCTACGGGTCTGCACCGACATCCGGGACAAAAATTCAGGACTGCTGGAGAGTTGCGATGCAATATTCCATGCTTGTGGCCCAAAGCTGCCGCCGAGCGACGTCAGGCCTGCCAGACTGGCCATCCAATTGTCATGCACGCCGGTGGTTGCGCCTGCTGCTGCGCTCGGACCCAATTGCTTGGCGGTTGCCCAACGGGTCCAGATGTCACGGTGCAGCGTCAAAACATCACTGTTTTCGCCGGCGCCAGCGGCTAGCTGACGATCGGGGAGGTCGGTGTGGTTGTCTACGTCTCCCACGGGGCACCTCTACGTTGAACTTCGTGTCTCGGTTGAACTGTGTCGCGCTGTCTGTCTGGTTGCGCTGTCTGTCTGGTTGCGCTGTCTGTCTGGTTGCGCTGTCTGACGTTTGTGGCCGTCGCCCGCAGGGATCAGGCTTTAGGCGAATAGGTAAAGTAATCGTAGGCGACCCGAATCTGCTCAAAGCCGACTTGGCCGGCCATCGAGTTCAGCGCCGGGCCCGAATACTCTACGAAGAACGCGTTGAAGAAGTCATAGTGACCGATGACTTCGTACTTGCGATTCAGGACGTTGATCGTCAATTGGAACCGGCCGGACGCGGCTGCGGAAGGCACTGCGTCGCCATTGAGGCCTTGCTTGAGGTAGGTGAAGAATTCAGAGTTGGATGCGAACCAGCCCCGCTTGATCGTCAGTGGCTCAAACTTGCCGGGTCCGCGCATGTTCAACGAGTATTCGTTGTTGCCGCCGGAGCGCACCGGCACTGGCTCTGCTTTCCACGAAATGCCGCCAATTTCACTGAACATGCCGTAGGCGACACTGTTGATCACCAGCGTGAACGCATAGGCGACATCGGGGCTGCCCACTTCACCCGTACTGGCCGAGTTGGCACTGCCCGATCCCTTGAGTTTGACGGGATCATGCTTGCCCGGTGTCATGCTCGGCACCGGTTTGGACTTGGGCTTGGTGGGCGCTTTGCCGGGTGTAGTCGCAGGCTTGGTCGCCGCAGGTGACGACGGCTTGTTGGGCTTGGTCGGCTTCTTGGGCACTGGCTTTCCTGGCGCCTTGGGCGCGGGCTTGGTCTTGGGCGCGTCCATGGCGGCAATTGCCAGCTGCGCGTCGTCCACCACAGCGACAGCGGCAGGCGCGACGGCGGGCATCTTGAACAGCGATCCCGTGGACCGGGCTTGGAGAGCGCCGCCGACCACTGCCTTGGAGACGACCATCGCCTTGGAGACGACCATCGCCTTGGAGACGACCATCGCCTTGGATGCAATCGAGTTTCGGGTCGCAGACGAATTGCCGGTGGTGTGTGCCACCGCATTCTTGGTCTGGGTACTTGCCATGTTGGTCCTCCGTCGTCGATAGGGTCGCCAACCGCCTCGGCTGCAACACGGCTATCGTATGCACAGCCCATGCCAAAAGCACGGCCCTTGGCGGGCGGTGGGGACTTTACGCCCCACGCTCTTGGGCGTTGGCTTCGATTTCTTGGACGACGCGGACGCCGATGAACTCCGCAGGGCGGTACGGCGCCAACCAAATGTCGATGATGACCTGCCCGTCATCGACCGTTTCGGAGGTGTTGACCTCTTCATCGCACCGCACAATGTAGGCTTGGTCGGCTTGGTCGCCGCGCAAGTAGCCTTGCTTCCATAGGTTGTCGAGGAAGAACGACACGTCGCGCTGGATGACGTGCCACAGGCTCTCGCCGTTGTTTTCGAACACGACCCACTGCAGCCCGCTGTTCAGGGCCCGCGAGATCGCCAAGATCGTGCGGCGCACGTTGATGAAGCGCAGCATCGGGTCAGACGAAGCGGTGCGCGCGCCCCACACCCGTATGCCACGCTGCGCGAACACCTGCAGACAATTGACCCCCTCGCCGTTGAGCATCGCGATGTCGCCTTGCTGCAAGAACAGGCTGAGATCAACCACACCTTCGAGCGGTTCATTGGCTGGCGCACGGTACACGCCCATCAGGCGGTCGCACCGGGCGTACACACCGGCGATGTGGCCACAAGGCGGCACTTTGCGCGACTCGCCCAGAGTCTGGACGTAGGGGTAGTAAAACGCGGCGTAGGACGTGTCGAACAGCCGCCGCCAGTGCATCGCGCCGTTGGGCGTGGTGTCGGGCGGCAGATCGAGCAGGCAAAACCGGTCGGTGCGCCATTCGCAGACGTTGACGGCTTCTTGCTGGACGACCTCCATGTCCTTGGCGGTCCAGCGACCCTGCGACAAGTACCAGGGCAGATCTGGCAAGCAGATGAGATCGATCTCTTCCAGTTCGGCGATGCCCCACAGGCCAAAGCGCTGGCCAGGCCCATTGTCCATGCCGATGAAGTCTTCTGGGCGCACGGTCCACAAGCCGTCCGCACCGCCTTCCAGAGCGCGCTGCGCGGATTCGGCCGGAAAACTTGCAGGCATGGGTGACGCAGAGACCAAGTCCGTCACCGTGACCAAGCGCGACAGGCCGTTGATGACACGCTCGGCGTAGCGCGGTGACTGGCGCGCCAGGTTCAGATCGCGAAACACCTCGCGGCTGTTGTGTGTTTCGATCACCAGATCGAAGCCCACGGGCTCGACGATCGTCGGTGCCGAAGACGAGAACGTGGTCTCCAGCGGGTCTCGCTCGTTCCAGTACAGCATGCGGCCTTCGACCGCGGTCAGCACCCGATACGCCTCTTGCTTGCCATCAGACAGCTTGATTTGGGTGCCGCGGGCAAAGCCAAAGGTCGACTTGACCATCACGCCAAATTCTTCCGGCTGCCCATCGACGGTCAGAAACGACTGAATCGTCGCCGGCGGTCGCTGGACACTGACCTTGAGCGCGTTGCCCCAGGTGCCTTCCGAGAGCGCCTGGACCAGCAGGGTGTTCTGCTTGGCCTCATCGCGCAGCCGCAGCGACGACTTGATCGCGATGTCCATCCGGTCGGCCGAACTCAACAGCGAGGGCCGATCGTCGTCATCTGGATTGCGATCGAAAAGGTGCGCGATGCGGGTGACATAGCACTCGCGGCCGCCGTTCAGGAAGAAGCCATCGATGGCTGAGACCATATAAGTCTCTGGAATCTCAGGCGGCAGCCGACCAAAAACCTCGTTGAACTCTTCGAGGCTGGTCACCCGAATCGGCTGATTGGTCGGCCCGCGCTCGGCCACGCCCAGAAACACTGGCACGCCACTGGGCAGCAGCGACAAGCCCTGCAGTTGGGCCGCGCCGCGCTCCATGAACACGCCGGGCGATCGGGTCTGCACCATCGCAGGCTCCTTCTGGCAACGTAGCAGGCAGTTGGCCTGACCACGGTGCGGCAGCGCCAAGGCTGCCGTGTGACATTGCGCAGTGCGATCGCTTTCGCCGACCTACTTGCGCGACTTGTTGATCTCCTTGTTGATTTCGGAGATCTCCTTGACCCAAAGTTGGCGCTCTTTGTGTTCCATTTGCAGGATTTCGTCGAGCGACCAATGAAAGTGATAGCCGATGTACGCTACCTCTTGGTAGAGCCGTTCCAAGGGGTAGCTTACGATTCCCCCAGGTCACCTCCGGTGTCGACCTCGAACGAATGCCCACATTCTGGGCACTTCGCCTTGATCATCGCCGAGCCTTCCTCGTTGACGCGTCGATAAAAGTCCTGCAGGTAGGCCAAGTCGACCGAGAACAGCGACTCGATGATCGACGGGTTGATCGACTTGAGGCTCCCCAGCTGCTCGATTACCCGCGACAGCAGAATGATGACCAGGTAAGCCCGGTTGTTCTGCACGCGGTAATCTTGCAACGGCAAAATCTCGTCTTTGGCGGTCGCAAGGCGCATCACGCCTTTCTTGTGCACAACGCCGTCTTTGTCGACGTAGCCGCGCGGCAAAGTGAATTCGAACTGGGTCATAAACGACATGGCAGGCTCCGCAAGTGGCGACCGGGTGCGCCTCTGAAAAACTTCCCCATCGCCCGGCAGGTGCTGGGCGGCGCTCGGGCTCTGCGAATTGACCACAAAGCGGCCCGCGGTTCAAGCGGGCGGCTTCGTTCCCCGCAACGGCGCTTGCACATCCGCGCAGTTCAAGGTACGTGGCGGGTGGCGCGCCAGTCGCGCCCGGGCGTGGCGACCGTGCTGCTCTACCACATTCTGCGGGCGGTGTTGCGCGTCCCGGTGGGCGTGTTCTTTCGGCAGGTCGAAGTGATCGGCCGCGAGAACGTTGCAGATGAAGGCGCGCGCGCCGTACTCTTGTGCGGCAACCACCCGAATTCGCTGCTCGACCCGCTGCTAATCATCGTGACATCACCGCGTGAAGTACGCTTCGCCGCCAAGGACGTGCTGTTCAAGACATGGCCGATGCGGATGCTGCTGCGCGGCGTCGGTGCCGTGCCGGTGCAGCGGCGGATGGATCACGGCAACGTGAATAATTCCTTGATGTTCGATGCCATGTCCCAAGTGCTGGCGGGCGGCGGGGCGATGGGGATTTTCCCCGAAGGCTTGTCGCACGACGAGGCGCAGCTGCAAAAGCTCAAGACGGGCGCTGCGCGTATCGCTCTGGAAACAGGCCACAAACACGATCAGCTGGTCGATGTGGTGCCGGTCGGGCTGACGTACATCCACCCCAAACGTTTCCGCAGCCGGGTGGTGGTGTGGTACGGCGCGCCGATCGAGGTCGGCGAGACGTGGCGCGATGCGTTCTTGCGCGACGATCGCGCGGCGGCACGCAAGCTGACCGAAGAGATCGACACGGCGCTGCGCGAGCTGACCGTCAACGCTGAAGATTGGGACACGGCGCGGGTGCTCAACGCTGTGCGGCGCCTGTACCAGCCGCAGGGGATCCAGCTCTGGCAGCGGGTCGAGCTGGCGCGACGCTTCAATGCGGCGTACCCGCAAGTCAAAGATTTTAAGGATGTGCAGGCGATGCTGACGCGGGTGCGCGCCTACTTGGTGCGCTTGCGCGAGCTCGATCTGGACGACAAAGACGTGCTCCGGCGCATGGGCAACTGGGAGATCGCGGGCAAGTGCGCGCTGTGTGTGCTCGATGCGGTGGTGTGGGCCCCGCTGGCGCTGCCGGGGCTGCTGCTGCAGGGTCCGGTGGCGCTGCTGATCGGCGTGCTGGGCAGCAAGCTGTCACCGCGCAAAGACGTGATCGCGACGACCAAGCTGATGATGGGGCTGGCGCTGGTGCCGTTGCTGCACTTGTGCCTGATCACAGTGGTGGCGTGGCTGGCCAACTGGCGCTGGGCGGCGCTGCTGGCGGTGCTACTGCCCTTGTCGGGCTACGCCGCGCTGCGGGCTCTCGAGACCGGCGTGCGGGTGTGGGAGATGCTGCAAAAGGCCGGCAAAATTCTTATTCTCCAACAGGAATTGCGGACGCTACGCGCCGAGCGCGACGCTTTGCAGGCCGACGTCGAGCGGCTGGTCGACAAGTATCGGCCGGCGGACATGGAGTTGCTGTTCGCTCGCCCGAGCCCCCCGGAGAATTAGCCCGTGGATCACCGTCCCGTTGTCGTGCTGCTGCACGGCCTGGCCCGATCGCAGCTGTCGATGCGCGGATTGGCCAATTTCTTGGAAGCGCAAGGCTTTGCGACGTGGACCTGGACATGGCCGTCGCGCAGCGTGCCGGTGGCGGAGGCGGCGCGTCAGGTCCAAGCCAAGCTTTTGGCCGACTTGGGCCTACAGGCCGATGGTCCACTGCCTCCGATCTGTGCGGTGACGCACTCGCTGGGCGGCATCGTCGCGCTGCAGCTCTCGCAGCGTGTGCCGCTGCATCGCGCGGTGCTTTTGGCGCCACCGGTGCGCGGCAGCCGGGTGGCGAAGGCGTTTGTTGACTGGAAGTTGTTCCACTGGTTTTATGGTCCCGCTGGGATGCAAGTCGCACAACCGCCACCAGATTGGCATGCGCCAGGCGAGATCGGCGCGCTTGGCGTGATCGCGGGGACCCAAGGCCTGCACTGGAGCAACCCGGTGTCGTGGGCGACGCGGGCGCTAGGGGTCCTGCCGGCCGGGCTGCGCAGCGATGGCACGGTGGCCGCCGATGAGACCCGGCCGCCGCAGGCCCACGACTATGCCGAAGTGCAGGCGACGCACACCTGGATCATGGACGATCCGCAGGTGCGCAAAATGGTGGTCTCGTTTCTGCAAAGCGGTGGTTTTGGGCCACCGTAGCGGCTACTTCAACGGCCCCACGTACTCGATCTGCATCCGGCTGTGGTCGCCAGCCGGACTCCACAAGTGGTATCGGTACGGGTCGCCACATCCACTGTGGTAGGCCTGCACCGACATCGCGTCGCCGATTTTGACCGGCCACACTTGATCGATCTGGGCATGGTGCCACTGAGAGCTCGAAGACGGGCTGATGGCGTGCTTGTAGGCAAAGTTTTGGCCATTGAGCAAGAACCTGACATCTTGCTGGCCGCATCCGTGCTGAATCGTGAAGAAATTGAAGCGATAATAGCCAGAGACAGTGAAGCTGACCGTGCCCGCTGGGTCTACGGCGAAGTAGCCGCCGGCTTCGTCAAAGTCGACGCCATTGAGGCAGTACACCGCCCAGCCACTGCCCTGCGAGTGGCTCTTGCAGCCGCCGGACCACATCACGGGTCGGCTCTTGGCCGCGACCCAAGCGTAGGAAACGGCGTTGGCCTTGTCGCGCTGAACCGCGCAGGTTTCCAGGGCGCCAGTCGCGTCGCCGCGCAACATGCCCAAGTTGATCGCTGAGCAAGGCGCTTTGGTCGACCCGATCCGCATGCCACCGTCGGCGTAGGTGTCTCCGGCGATGCGAATTTTCTTGCTGGAGAGGGTCTGAATGTGGATGGCCCAGCTGAACTTGCCGTCCGCCGCGGCTCCGGTGTTGCCAATCGGGTCCTTGACGGTGATGGACCACGTGCCGGTGATGTTCTTGCCAACCCAGTCTTTGGCCATGTCGCCGCTGACCAACGGCGTGTCCTGGTTGAACGAGGCCTTCAACGAGCCGCCTGCCTTGTTGCCGTCGTAGAGCAGGTACGGGTTGGCCATGTTGGGGCCATAGAGCTCAACCTTGACCTTGCTGACGTCGCTGTTGGTCAAGTCGACGTCGACCCAGATGGCTTGCGCGATGCCAATGTCTGGAAATACCAGCGAGTCGGACTGACCGGCGCCCTTGCCATCGGGGATCGCCACATTGGGAGTGCCGGCGGCTTGATCGACGAACTGGTTGTGGATCAAGCCATTGGAGATCTCGTCGATGCCATCGGGTGGCAGCGTCAGTGGACCGCAGTCGAGTGACCCGTCGGCTTTCAGGCCGATCAGCACCAACCCAGTTCCGCACTTGTCGCCGAGCTTGGCGGCCGTGGGCTTGCCGGTCAGGTCGCCATACGCGCCCGTGGTCGCAACGTCGGCCAGTTTGGGCGGGTTCTTCAGATCACCGAAGTCGCCGGTCGCTGCGACCTTGGCCAACGCGGCGGCCTTGACGTAGTCGCCCAAGTCAGAAGTCTTCGCCAACGCACCGAGATCGCTGGTCTTGGCGTAGGCCGACAAGTCGCTGGCCTTGGCCAAGCCGCTGAGCACCGACGGGTCAATTTGGCCCGCCTGAATGCATCCTGAGCAGTCAATGGTGTCGGCGACAGCAGCCCGCTGCGCAAACAGGACCGAGCCAATGGCGCGCCGGGCCAAGGCCGGGTCGGCGCCAATGGCGACCTCTAGCCACGCGGTCGCCAAGTTCGCGGCCGTGGGCGTAAGCGGCTTTTTGCTACCCAAGGCGTAGGAGAACACGCCGTTTTTGACGTCAAAGCTCACCGGGCCTTCACTCCACACCGCCGTGCCGCCGCTCTCGGTTGCGAACAGTGCCACCATTGCGGTGTAGCTGCCATCGGCCGCCGCGCCGCCGCTGGCATTGGTCAGTGTGCCTTGCACCAAGGCGGTAGCGGGTACGGCGGCATGACCGCCACGCGGCACGGCGATAACCAGGAGTGCGGCGCAGACCGCCCATCGAGCGTGGCAAAGTTTGAGCATGGTGTCCTTAGGTGGCGGGTGCCCTGAGCGCACGGCAAGTCCGTCAGTGTAGCGAGCGGCACGGCTGGCGGCAAACAGATCCGTCGCTAGGTGGGTGTCGAAATACTCCAGTTTCTGGTTTTTTTATTCAATGCTATCAATAAGTTACGCGGCAGAAATGGCTCAAAAAGGAGGTTCTCCGACAGCCTCCTAGGGCTGGTGCCCCAGCCGAACGGTGATCTTGGGCTGCTTGGCGACAAACGCGCGCAACCGCTGCAGGCTGATGGCGCTGGCGGGCTTGTCGTGTGAGAACTTGCCGGGCTCGACGCCGTTGTCCCAACCCCAGCGCGTGTGGCAAGTGTCGCCAACGAGCAACACCGGCCCTTGCGGCGTGCGCACCAAGTACGCAGTGCTGCCGGGTGTGTGGCCCGGCACCCACAGCGCCCACACGCTGCCGTCGCCAAAAATGTCGAGCACGCCCTCGAATTGACCATCTGGGTCGGCTACAAATTGCCATTGGCTGACCGGGCCGTGGCCCTCGAGCAGACCGTCCATGCTGCCGGCCAACACCAGGTTTTGCAGCTCGCGGGCGGTTGTCTCGCCCGGTCCAGCAAACAGCGCGGTACCGCGCGGCACGTCAGGCATGCCCGAGACGTGGTCCACGTGCAGGTGCGTGACCATCACGCCAGCAAGCGGCACGCGCTGGGCCTGCAGCCACGCTTGGGTACTGGTGCGGGTCGTCAGCTTCTCCAAATGCAGCTCGCGGGCCACCAGCCAACCGACGCCGACGTCAGCCGGGTGGTCCTTGAGCTTGTCGGCGACGCCAGAATCGACCAGGTACATCCCGCGCGTCGGGTGGTGAAAGGCGTGCATGTAGATCTGAATCGGCTCATCGCGGTCCTGCAGCTTGGCCGCCTCCGCTTTGGGATGGCTCAAGTTGACCAAGCCCGCGAGCGAGACGACCCAATCGGCGGATACGATCGTCTCTAGTGTCACCGGGCCCGGCAGATCGAGCACTGCTTCGAGCGCGGATGTGCGCGACACGGTACCTAATTCTGCCGGTCGAACCGCGTGACCAGAGGCCGCACAGCCGCTTGTCAGCGCGCACAGAAAAATCACCGAGCCCGCGCCGCGCAGGTTCATGTGGGTTCCTGGAGCCGCTACGGGCAGTTGGGAATGGCCGCGTACAGGCACGCGCCGCTGCCCGCTTCGCACGAGTCGGCCGTGCACTTGTCGGCGTCGTCACAGCCGTTCTTGGCACCCGCGCAATTGCCGCTAGCGCACGCGTCGCTGACGGTGCACAATTCACCGTCGTTGCATGCAGCAGCGTCGAGCTTGGCGCTCCACTTGGTGGGTGCCTTGCCGCCGTCGCAGAACTGGCACGCCGCCGCGGGATTGGCGAAACCGTTGGTGTAGCAACCACTGGTGAGGGCACAAGAAAGCGCGGTGTCGCGGGTCTTGCGAATGCGGTGGTTGTGACCATCGGCGATCCACAGCCATCCCTTGCTGTCCAGCGCCAAGTTGTCGGGGTAGTGGAACCGGGCTTGGGGCGCAGGGCCGTCCAGAAATCCGGCAATGCCGGAGCCGGCAAACGTGTTGACCTCCGTGCCCAAGATCTTGCGCAGCCGGTGGTTGTAGCGATCAGCGACGTAGATTGCGCCGCCGCCGTCTACCGCGATGCCCCACGGGTACTGGAAGCGGGCGTTGGCCAAGTCGCCGTCGAGCAACCCGGCGATGCCGCTGCCGGCGACCGTAGTGGTGACCCCAGCGGGTGTCACCTTGCGGATCCGGTGGTTGTAGTAGTCGGCGACGATCAGGTTGCCCTGCCCGTCCAAACCTATGCCGATCGGGTAGCTGAACTGCGCCTTGCCACCCACGCCGTCGGCGTAGCCATTGGCGCCACCGGCCAGCGTGGTGACTTTGCCGTTGGGCAAAATCTTGCGGATGCGGTGGTTGCCGTAGTCGGCGACGTAGACGATGCCACCCGCGGTCACAGTCAAGGAGTACGGTGAGTTGAAGCGCGCCTTGGCGCCCACGTCGTCGATAAAGCCTGCAACGCCGTTGCCCGCGAGCGCAGTGACGGCGCCATCGCTGGCGATGACCCGAATGGCGTTGTTGTTGCGATCGGCCACGTACAAGGCGCCGTTGGGTCCGATAGCGATGTCACTGGGGGCGTTGAACCAGGCCTGCACGCCCGTGGCGTCGGCAAAGCCGGCCTTGCCCGATCCAGCGAAAGTGATGACCGTGGTGTCGGGCAAAATCTTGCGGATACGGTGGTTGCCTGTATCGGCGACGTAGGCGCTGCCATCTGGCGCAACTTCGATACCATACGGAAAGTTAAACGCAGCCGAGGTGCCGGTGGCGTCGGTGTAGGCTTGCACGCCGGAGCCTGCGACCGTGACGGTGTTGACGTCAATACCAGGCAGACACTTGCCGCCAGAGCACACGTCGCCGGTGCTGCAAGCGTTGCCATCGTCGCAAGCGGCAGTGTTGTTGGTGAACGTGCAGGCATTGGCGGTGCAGGCATCGGTGGTGCAGGCGCTCTTGTCGTCGCATTGGCTGTTGGCGGTGCAGTAACCGTTGCATCCGACGATTTTGCTGTGGCTGCATCCGCCGGTGGTCTTGTCGCAAGCGTCGGTGGTGCAGGCGTCCTTGTCGTCACAGCCATTGGCGGTGCCACCGCAAGTGCCGCCCGAACAGGCGTCGCTGGTGGTGCAGTACTGGCCGTCGCTGCACTCGGCTCCGTCGGCGCGCCCGGTCCATCCGGTGGCGTTTTTGGCGGCCGCGCAAGACTGGCATTCGTTCTTGGCGTCGACTGTGCCAGTCGCGTAGCAAGCGCCGCCGATGTTGCAAGGCTTGGTGGCGTCGACCACTTTGCGGACCCGGGCGCTGTCCCAGTCGGCGACCCACACGTTGCCATTGAGGTCGACGGTCAACTGGGTCGAGCTGGCAAAGGTGGTCAGCGCCGCGTTGCCATCAGTGCCACCGGAGTTGCCGTTGCCGGCAAGGGTCGAGACCACGCCCGACGACGAGATGCGACGAATGCGGAAATTGCCGCGGTCCAGCACGGTCAGCGTGCCCGACAGGTCCCAGGCAACGCTGTAGGGGTTGTTGAACGCCGCAACGTCGGCGTTGCCATCCAAGTACCCAGCGGATCCATTGCCGGAAACTGTGGTGACTTCGCCATCGGCGGTAATCTTGCGGATGCGCTGGTTATTGTGGTCGGCCAAGTACAAGTTGCCTGCAGTATCAAGGGCCAAGCCGCGCGGGGTGTTGAACTGGGCTTTGGCGCCCAGACCGTCCGCAAAGCCGCATGCCGATCCGGCCAGCGTACTGACGATGCCAAGCTGAATCTTGCGAATCCGGCAGTTGTTGCCATCGACAACGTACACAACACCGCCAGCGGTGGTCGCCGTGGCCGCGACACCGTTGAAGCGGGCGACCGCGACCGAACCGTCGATGTAGCCAGCAGGACCGCCGGCCAACGTCTTGACTTCGCCAGAGGTGACGTCGATGGCCCGCACCCGGCTGTTGCTCCAGTCGCTGACGTACAAGGTGCCGTCCGGTGCGACTTCGGCGGTCAGCGGCGTGTTGAAGTAGGCATTGGCGCCGGTGCCATCGGCGAAGCCGCCTTGGCCAGAGCCGGCGAGCGTGGTCACGGTGCCATCGGGCGCGACTTTGCGCACGTTGTGGTTGCTCCAATCTGTCACGTACAGGTTGCCGTCGCTGTGCTTGGCGATGCCAGACGGGTGGTTGAACTGAGCGGCTGCGCCTTTGCCGTCCTTGTTGCCGACGACTTGGCCGGCCAGCGAACTTGTCCAAATCACGCTACCGGATAGGCACTTGCCATTGAGGCAGCTGTCCGAGTAGGTGCACACGTTGCCGTCGTCACACGCGGTGTTGTTGTTGGCGTTCTGGCACTTGCCGGTCACGCAGCTGTCGGTGGTGCACGTATTCTTGTCGTCGCAGTCGGCATTGGCGGAGCAGTTGCCGCCACATCCGATGATGACGGTGCTGACACAGGCGCCGGTGCCGGCGTCACAGGCGTCCGACGTGCACGCGTCCTTGTCATCGCAGCCCAGCGGCGCGCCTGCCCCGCAGCTGCCCTTGGTGCAGGCGTCGCCCGCCGTGCACAGATCGCCGTCGGTACACCCAGCGCCATCGACAAGCGGCGTAAATTTGTCTGCAGCGACACTAGGTTGGCATGTCTGGCAGCCGTTTTGGGGATTCAGGGCACTGGCCACATAGCACTTGCCGCTGACGGCGCAGTAGCTGGTCGCATCGCGCACCCGGCGAATCCGGTGATTGTGACCGTCGGCGACGTAGACATAGCCGCTGCTGTCGACCGTGAGGCTGGCCGGATACTGGAAGGTCGCCACCAGCGCTTGGCCGTCGGCGGCTCCGGCGTTGGGCGTGCCGGCCCAGGTCGAAACCGTAGTGCCGACGATGCGGCGCAAGCGCATGTTGTAGCGGTCCGCAACGAGCAGGCTGCCGTTCGGCAAGATGGCGATGCCCCATGGGTACTGAAAGCGTGCGACCGCGATGTCGCCATCGAGAAGGCCGGCGACACCCGATCCGGCCACGGTCGTGACCATGCCATCCTTGGCGACCTTGCGGATCCGGTGGTTGTACTGGTCGGCGACAAATGCATCGCCGTTGTTGTCGATCACCAGACCGGCCGGATACTGGAATTGCGCAGACTTGCCGGGGCCGTCCTTGTACGCGCCGACGCCGTCGCCGGCGAGCGTGGTCACCACGCCCTTGTCGGTGAGACGGCGGATGCGGTGGTTGTAAGTGTCGGCGACCAAAATGACCCCGCCGGGGCCAATGGCGACCCCGTGCGGGCGATTGAAGCGCGCAATGGCACCGTTGCCGTCTTGAAAGCCGAGCAAGCCAGCGCCGGCCAACGAGGTGGTGTCGCCGCCAGCGGTGACCTTGCGGATGGTGCCGTTGAGGGTGTCGGCGACGATCAAGTCACCCTTGGCATCGATGGCAAGGCCATAGGGCTGGTTGAATTGGGCGGTAGCGCCCTTGGCATCGGCTAAGCCTGGGTTGGCATTGCCAGCCAGGGTGGTCGTGACACCGTCAGGCGCGATCTTGCGAATCCGGTTGTTGCTTGAATCGGCGACATACAGGTTGCCCGACGCATCGGCGGCCACGCCGTAGGGGAAATTAAACTGCGCACTGGCACCCTTGGCGTCGGCAAAGCCCACCGTGGAGCCCGCAAAATTGTCGACCCACAGCTTGACGCCAGCCGCGCAGTTGCCGGCATTGCAGGTGTCGCCCACCGAGCAGGGGTTGGCGTCGTCGCAGGCGGCGCCCGTGTTGGCGGTGTTGGCGCATCCGGCGCTGGCCGGGTTG
>CANMNA010000007.1 GCA_947499075.1 Myxococcales bacterium | reverse complement strand
TGCCACCGGTGCCTGGGCCAGCGCCGGCAAGGCGGTGCTGGCAAACAGCACACTGAGCACCAAGGCCAGCGGGCGCAAGCGCCCAAACCAATGGGCGTGCGCGGCGAGTGCGGCCATCATCCCTCCCCTTGCTTGGCAGTGTCGAAGTGCCAGATCACCGTGGGCTTGCCTGGATGGTCACCGGGCGTGACCGTGACGCTTTCGCCGTCGACTTCCATTTCTTCAATAATGACAAGATGATCATTGAGATCCAGCTCACCAGCTACCGCCGGCGCTGCCGCTTGGGGGTCGCTCGCGGCCGGCCGGTAGGCAACAACCAACCACGCGGCCACCGCGACTGCGGCACCAAAGGCCAGACCCACTTTGCTCAGGCCAAGCTGACGCAGCCATCCCATCCATCCAGCTGGCGCAGCATCGGCCACAACCGCTGATCGGGGCGGCACCGGCAATCGGGTCATGACCCGGCCACGCGTCATCGACATGTCCGCGCAAACAGCGGCCGAAGCCGACTCGCCGACGATGGCTTCGCGCAACGCAGCCTTGGTTGCCTGCAGGTCAGCGACGATCGCGCGCGCCGCGGCAGACTGCGCCAGCAGCGCTTCGGCCTGAGCCAGCCTGACCGGCTCAGATGCCAATTCGCCGTCGGCAAACAGCACCGCAAGCTCAAACGCGGTGTCGTCCAAGTCCATTTCGCCCGACAGCGGGCCCAGAGGGTCGTTCTCAGCCACGGCTGGCCTCCTCGCGGTAATCGGCCAATTCGACTTGCAACCGCTTGCGTGCATAGAATAATCGGCTCATGACAGTGCCCTTGGGGATACCCATTTCTTCGGCAATCTCCTGATAGGAGTAGCCGTGAACATCGCACAGCAGCACGCACTGCCGGTGCGTTTCCGGCAAGGTGTCCAGCGCTTTCTCAAGCCGCTCACCCAAGCGCGCCCGGGCCAGTTCTGCCAACGGCGAGGCGCGTCCCCACGTGCCGATCGCAGGCAAATCGCCCTCTTCGAGATCTTCGGCCGACGTCCGATCGTCCAGCTCTTCGGCGCGACGGGTGCGACGGCGGCGGATGCGATCGATGCAGCCATTGGCGGCGATGCGGAACACCCAGGCGCGAAAATTGGAGTCCGGCCGGAACATGTCCAGCCGGGTAAACGCTTTGACAAAGGTGTCTTGAACCAGATCATGGGCGTCGGCTTCGTTGCGCAAGTGCGACATGCACAGGTTGAACATGGGCCGCTTGAGGCGATCGACGAGTTCGCCAAATGCCGCGCGGTCGCCTTGTAAGGCTGCAGAGACCAATTTTTGCTCGCGCTCGTCCACTGCGGATCCCTGCGCCTCTGCTGGCGGCCAACGCTTGGCACCGTCGATTATTCACCGAACTGAGGTGAGTAAGCCAGCGGTGCGA
Organism: Myxococcales bacterium; assembly: GCA_947499075.1. Taxonomy (GTDB): domain Bacteria; phylum Myxococcota_A; class UBA9042; order UBA9042; family UBA9042; genus SXRM01. The sequence continues at coordinate 45,216 of CANMNA010000007.1, read as the reverse complement.
CCCGGCCAACCAGCGCGCGTGCAAAACCTGAATTGTCGGGCGAACCGTGAAATACTGGGGCGGGACGATGTTGGGGTTCATCTGGAGGCGGGTATGGGACGGACACTGGGCAAGCAATTGGTGCTGGTGGCGGCGATCAGCTGCCTTGCAAGCGGGTGCCCCAAGGCGGCCCCCAAGCTGGCGGCCGGTCACACAGGTCCTGCGGGAGCCAAGGTGCTGGCACTGGCTGCCGATGTGACCGCCGCTGTGGCTCTTGCGGCAGATGCCACGGCAACCCCGCTGCCAGTGGCGGCGACCGTGACCCTCAGTGAAGTCGATGGCTTGGTCCAGAGCTGGCTGAATGCTCAAAACACAGGTGATTTTGCGGCTTACGCCAAGCTGTACGCCGACAAGATGACGGGCATGCGCCGGGTTGGCCAGGTCGCCCGCAGCTTTGGCCGGGCCGGATGGATGGCCGATCGCAAGCGGATGTTTGCCAAGGCGATGGTGGTTCGGGCCAGCGATGTCGCGGTGTCGATCCAAGCGGGTGTCGCCCAAGTCCGGTTTACGCAGCATTTTGCCTCGGGCAATTTCGCCGATGTGGGCCCCAAGCAGTGGGTGGTCGTGCCGAGTCGGAACGGGCCGCGCATCGCCAAAGAAGAGATGCAGCTGTCGGTGGTGCAAGACGGCCAAGCGCCGCCGCAAGTGCCTGCATCGGAAATGATCGCCCTTGCCGTGCACGCCGCCGGCAAGGCTTGGCTGGTCGTCGGCGAGCGCGCGGGGCAGCCCGCAGGCCCGGCGACGCTTTTGCAGCGCCAAGGGCCTGCGGTTGCGAGCAAGGCTCTGCCGTGGAGTGAGGCACTGTGGTCGTGGCGACAACGCGATGTCGTGCTCTACGGCAAGGGTGGCGAGTTGTGCCGGGGGCAAGTGCAGGCGATCGCCGCGCTGGCACGGGTCGTGCCCCATTTCGGCACCACGCAACTGTGGCAAGGGCAAGAGGTCGGCCGGCCATTGCCAGACGCCGAAGTGGCGGCACAGATTTGGGACTTGGCCGACGAGACCACCGTTGCCGCAGTCGAGGTCCAGGCGTATCAGGGCGACTGTGCAGGCGCACTGTGGGGCCGGGCGGCCAACCTGCCGAGCGTGGCGATTCTGGCGCGCGACGCGACCAAGGCCGGTGCCTTGCGCGAGGCCTCGCTCGATGCCCTGCGCAAGGCCAAGATTTTTTCAGCGATTGCCCGCGATTTCGCCTCTGAAGTCGCGGCGCCGCGACCAGCGAACTGGGATCAGTTTGGCAACGCAGTCACCAAGGTGACGTCGCTTGAAGGCAGTGGCGTACGAATCGTGGCGACTTGGGCCAAGGCCGGCGAAGGGTGTGGCGGATTTTACGGCGAGATGATCGCGATTTGGCTGGCAGTGCCCGCTCCGGGCGAGACCTATGCGTTGCAACTGGCGAGCGACCCCAATGCGGCAGGCTTGGTGATGCCCGAAGTGGCGGCCGACGTCGACGGCGATGGGGTGTTTGAGCTCATCGGCCCCGGTCAACTGTGGCGCCGCGCCGGCGCGACGTGGCGACCGGCGCTGACCTTGGTCGTGCCCAACTTCGACTGTCCGTGCTGAAACGAGGCCAGCCATGACCGGCAACACCGTGCTCCTGTTTGATATCGACGGCACTCTGGTCTCGACCGGAGGCGCTGGGCGCCGGGCGATGGAGGCCGCGTTTGCCCTGCACACCGGTCGCGCCGACGCCTGCAGCCACTTCTCGATGGCCGGTATGACCGACCGCTTGATCGTGCGACGCGGCCTGCAAGCTGTTGGCCACACCGAAGACGACGCCAAGATTGACAGCGTCATCGAAGCGTACCTGGCCACGCTACAGGCCGAGTTGGGTCTGGCGACCGGCTACGCGCTCATGCCGGGTGTGCGTGCGACGCTGGAGCGCGTAGCTGCCACGCCGGGTGTGGCGGTGGGCTTGGGTACGGGCAATGTGCGGCGGGGCGCTGAGCTCAAGTTGCGCCACGGCGGCATCTGGGATTTCTTCAGCTACGGCGGATTCGGCTGCGACGCCGAGGCCCGCGACCAGGTGATTCTGGCCGGCGCTCGCCGCGGTGCAGCGGCGCTCGGCCGGCCGTTGGATCAGTGCAAGGTCTGGGTGATCGGAGACACTCCGCTGGATGTCGCTGCGGCACATGCTAATGGTTTTAAGTGCTTGGCTGTTTGCACGGGCGGCGCGACCCGCGCCGAATTGGCGGCCTGCCATCCGGAAATATTGGCACAATCGCTCGATGATTCAGTGGCTTATGCTGTTTTGAATGGGTAGACGCTCAGCAGGCCCGCGCTTGCATGGGCGATCGCCGCGCCCTACCCTTGGCCGCCATGAACGTGCTCTCCCTGCCTTTGTCGTTGTTCGCTCCCCTGGCTCAAGTCGAAATGGACCCGATGACGGCGGCGATTCAGTCGCGCGGCATGGTCCTGTTCGTGCTGATTGCGCTGGTGGTGATGTCGGTCATGACCTGGGTCGTCATCGGCAGCCGGGTGCTGGCGCTGCGCGCGCTGCGCAAGGACATCACGGTGTTTCGCGGTCAGTTTACTGAGCTGCTCAAGCAGGGCGACTTGCAGCTGGCGGCTGAGCAGTTAAGCAAGAAATACCTGAGTTTGCCACACACCCGCTTGCTGGCGACCGCGCTCAAGGAGATGCACATTCTCGAAGCGGCCGGCCCGCTGCGCGAAGAGGACATCGACACGCTGGAGCGGGCGCTGCGGCGCACCGCTGAGCCGCTGGTCGATGAACTGGAGACTGGGCTGCAATTGCTGGCCACGACCGCGACGGCCGCGCCATTTATCGGCCTGTTCGGCACGGTGTGGGGCATCATGGGCGCCTTTGGCGGTCTGGCCGATACTGGCACGATCTTGCAGACAGTGGCGCCGCACATCGCCCAAGCGCTGGTGGCGACGGCGGTCGGTTTGCTGGCGGCCATCCCGGCGTCGATGGCCTACAATGCGCTCAGCCGGGTGGTGCGGCGGCTGGTCACCGACCTCGACGGCTTTGCGTTGGATCTGCTGATTCTAATTCGGCGCCGCCACTTGCGCTCCAAGGACTAAACGACAATGGGCATGGGGCACGGCATGGGCGGCGGCGCGCGCGGGCGAATTGCCCAGGGCACGCTGTCCGAGATCAACGTCACGCCGATGGTCGACGTCATGTTGGTGTTGCTGGTGATCTTCATGGTGGCGTCGAGCGTCGAAGCTTCGCGGATCTCGCGCGAGGCTGACACGTTGCGCCAGACAGTGACCCAGGAACAGGCGGGCAAGAACCAAAGCGACGAGAATCAAGTGCCGGTCGACCTGCCCAAACTGCGCGCCGACAAGGTGGCGCCCAACGCCAAGCAAGGCAAGCCGGTGATCAGCTGCGATGGCGAACGGCGCATCTACCTCGACAAGGACCTGCTGGTCGACTGTCGGCCCAAGTCTGTCGATCAGTGCCTCGATGGGTTTGAACTTGCGCTACAGAACAATGCCAAAGGCCGCGGGCTGCGCGATGCCCACCTGCGCGCGGACCGCAAGCTGGATTACGGGATGGTGTTGGCGTTGATGGCGCGCATGCGCCGCGCCGGCATTGAGCACTTTGGCCTGATCAGCGAAGACCCGGTCAAGTAGCATGGCCGGCCACGTAGGCATGACCCGCTTGGACCTCGCGTTCGGCAGTGCCACCGCCGTGGTCGTTCACGCCGTACTGGGTGCCGCGATCTACTTGGCACCCGCCACAGAGTCTGGGGCGTCTCCAACCGATAGCGAGGCTGCTGTCACCACGTGTACCTCAGTAGTGACCACGGCTTGTGTCACGCCAGGCGCGCTCAAGGCCTATGTGCCGCCGGAGAAGAAGCAAGGCGAGCCCGAAGAACGGCGCTGCCCAGATCCGCTACGGCGCATGCTGCGGCGCGACACTGAGCCGCCGCCGGCTGTGGCGATTGATCTGTTGCAAGCTGAGCTGGTGGCGGCCAAGGGCGTCGAGAGCGGCACGCTGAGTTCGCAGGGGGCAAAGGCGCTGCCAGTGGCGCCGCGTCCGGAGCCGGTCAAGCCCAAACTGGCTGAGGCCCTTGGTCAAGACGTCAAGCTGGGTGACATCTTGACCGACCACGACGACGACCAGAAAAAGAAGAAACTGGGCGACATCTTGGGCAAAGCCGATGGCAAAGAGGGCGGCGAAGGCAAAGTCGACATGCCAGGTTCGGCTTACGTGCGCGAGGTCAAAATCGCAGTCACCAAGAGTTTTTCGCTGCCCGCCAATATCCCACCATGGGAGGCTGCCGATCTCAGTGCCAAAGTGCGCGTGACGCGCATGACGGTGTCCGGTGGCGTGCTGGAGTGGAAGTTCGATAAGCAAAGTGACAATGAAGAGTTCGATGGGGCCGTCCGCGGCCTGATGAACAGCTACAAGGCTGGCCTGCGGTCGCTGCCTGCGCCGCCACCCCACATCTTGTCCGAGATCAATTCGCGCGGTTTTGTGATCGAGCTGCGCGGCGGCAAAGGCTAATCGCCAGCGGCTGCGCTTGCCCAATGCGTGCCAGACGTGGCACAGTCCGGATGCGCAACGGATCGAAGGCATGAGCGACAACCTGCGATTTTGCCCCAATTGTGGCACCCACACGGAGCAAGCGTTCTGCCCCGCCGACGGCGTCGCGACGTTTTTGTCCAAGTCAGCCGACCCGGAAGCCGCGCGCTGCCAACCCGGCGACCGCGTTGCCGGCAAGTACCGGGTGACCCGCAAGCTCGGCCAAGGCGGATTTGGCGCGGTCTATGAGGCCGAGCACACCGGTGGTCTGGGCAAGGTCGCGCTCAAGATGCTGGCGATGGCCGATCAAGAGCAAGACGACATCCGGCGATTTTACCGCGAAGCCCAGGTGACAGCGCAGCTGCGCCACGCCAACACGGTGCGGGTCTTCGATGTGGGGCAGGCAGAGAGCGGCGCGCTTTTTATCGCGATGGAGCTGCTCAACGGCAAGTCGCTCGAAGACGAACTCAAGGATCTGATGCGCAATGGCCAGGTGATGGGGTGCCCTGAAGCCATCGCCATGGCCATCGACGTGCTCAAGAGCTTGTCGGAGGCGCACAGCAACGGTCTGGTCCACCGCGACCTCAAACCGGCCAACTTGATGCTGACCGAGGTCGACGGCGACCGGGTGGTCAAGGTGCTGGACTTTGGCATTGCCCACGTGCAGGGCTCGTCGCTGACGGGCACGGGCCGGGCCTTGGGCACGCCGGCCTACATGAGCCCTGAGCAGTGCACAGGGCAAGCCTTGGACGCGCGCTCAGACCTGTATGCTCTGGGCGTCATTCTGTATCGGTGCGTCGCAGGCAAGACCCCGTTTGCCGATCCCAATCCGCTGACGATCATGTTTGCCCACGCCAGCCAGACGCCGATCGATGTACGCGGCGTGGCGCGGACACCGGTCAGTGATGCGTTTGCTGAGATCGTGATGCGGGCGCTGGCCAAGCAGCCAGAGCACCGGTTTGCCCATGCCCGAGACATGCGCCAAGCGCTGGAAGCTGCGAGACAGGCACCGCTCGATGCGGCGCCGCCCTCTCCAGCCGGGACAGTCGAGGGTGCCACTGGCCAAGCAACCGTGCCTGCAATGGCGGGGTACCGGCGGCCTTCGACCCATTCGCCAGCCTGGACGGCGGTCTCGCCATCGGCTTCGGCGCCGTCGTCAGGCGTGACCGGCAACCTGGCGGTGGGCGCGACAGTCTCACCGCGCCACGCGGCGACAACCGATCGCCAGCCACTCGCCCGCGCCCACGCCAAATTTGCCAATGATGCTGAAGAATCGGACGCGACCATGTCGGCCGCAGTTGCCACGATTGCGGCCACGCCTTCCGCCAACGCGGCGTTGCCCGTGCTGGCGCATCCGACTGCAGCGGTCGCTGAACCGCCTGCCGATCCAGTGCAGGCCCCCAAGTCGCGTGCTGGCTTGGCGATCGGCCTGGCCGCTGTCGGTGTGATCGCCACGATCGCTGCCGTGGTGATGCTGCAGAGCCCACCTGAGCCACCGCCTACGGCACCGGTAGCCGTCGCCCCGGTTGCAGCACCTGTGGCGCCCGCTCCGGTTGCGCCTGCTCCTCTGGCTCAGCCATCCGCGCAACCGGCCGTGGTTGGGCTGCCGGCCGTGGTTGCGCTGCCGGCCCCGCCAACGCCTGCGCTGGCTCCTGCTGTCGTCGCCGCCGAGCCAGCGCCAGTGCCCGTGGCTCAGCCACAGGCCGTGCCGATACCTCCGCCCAAGACCTCGGCCAAGGTGCCCAAGGCGGCCCAAAAGAAGGCCGACAGCAACCTGCTACCTGACTAGCCACCTTGTCGGTTGCGGCCGCGCCCAAGGGCCGCGATGGTAGCGCTCGCCACTGATTTTCCAAGCGACCTGACCCTAGCCCAGCGCGACACTGCAACACTGCGGCGCGTCTATGGCGCGGCGGTTATCCAGACGGCGGTGGCGCTGCACAAGTGGGTCGCGCGGCCTGACCAACGTGCGCTTGCCTTGGTGCTGGCGGAGCTGCCAGACCAGCACCTGCGGGTCCTGCTGCGCGATCCAAGCACCGCGGTGCTGGACCGCACCTTGCTGCTCCAACCGTGCCCGCTGACGATCCAAAGCCAGACCGAAGTGGCCAACGCGCTGGCGTCGCGCTTGCGCAACCCGCAGGCGCCGCCGGGCGACGAGATCGCGTTGCACCCCGCGTTTCCGGGCGTAGTGCTGGCGCTGTCGGACCACAACCCGCTGCCGATTTTCGCCGAGCATCCCGAGCGGCGCGGCAATGTGGTCGGGCTGGGTCCACGTCTGCTGCAAGAGTGGACGGCGATGTTGCAGCAGTGTCTGGACTTGGTCGCGCGCTACCTGCCGCTGCTCGCTGACGAGATGCGCATGCTGCTGCGCCGCTTGGTGCCGGCTGGATTCGATGCAGAAAAGCACCAGAGCGCCAGCTACTTGCACAACTTGGGTGTGATCTACCTGACCCTGCACCCGGCGGTGATGACCATGACCGAGGCGCTGATCCACGAGTTCCAGCACAACAAGCTGCACGCGCTGCTGCAGGGCGACGCGGTCATCGTCAACGGCGGCGCGGCGCAGTTTGCCAGCCCTGTCCGGCCTGATGCGCGACCCCTGCGCGGCGTGGTGCTGGCGGTGCACGCCTTCTTGCCCGTGGCCGAGCTGTACCGGCGCATGGCGGCGGCGGGTGATCCGCTCAGCCGCAGTCGCTACTTTGGCGAGCGCTTTGCGCAGATCTGCGCGATCAACCGAGCGGGATGTGCCACGCTGCGGGCCAACGCCCAGTGGACGGTGGTGGGTCGCAACCTGTGGGCCGAAATGGATCGATTAGACAAGGGGTTCGCCGACTCCGCGCCCTAATTTTGCACCCACCGCCCGTTTCGCGTACCGTTGCGGCTGCAGGAAAACGCAATGCACAACTACGACGAAGTGTTCAACAGGCGACGGGCCGCGCGATCGGAAATCCACGAACGTGCGCTGCGCGCGGCTTTGGCTGTGGCTTTTGGCGCCGGCTGCAGCACACCCGTGCCATCGAACAACGCTTCGACTGCCAGCGCCAAAGCCGATGCCACCACCAATGCGGCGCCCGATGCGGTTGCGTCGACAGACACGGTTGCGGCCGACGCTTCGCCATCTGCGGACGCCCAGGCCACTGCCGAGACGGCCACACCGGGCGAAGTCGCGGCGGGTGCCGATGCGGCCCCCAAAGCAGATGCCACCACCGCGGCTGACGCGGGCACCGACGCTGCGCTAGCCGAGACCAAGGCCGCCGATGCCGTCGCAGCCGATGTCGTTGCCGCGTTTGACGCAGTGGTCGACGACGTCACCGGCAAGCCGCTATGCACGGGCGTGACCGGCGCCGACTGGCAACCGTGCTGCGACGCGCTGGGGCTGTGGTGCAACGCCAAGTTCAGCAGCCCAAACGATCAGCAGGAGTGCCTGTTTGGCCCCAACTTTGACGGATCGACGGGCTGCACACCTTGGGGCCCACCTTCGCCCGCGGCCATGGTCTGAGCATGAGTGCGATGCTCGACTTGCGCGCCGAGGGTGCTCTGGGCGCTGCGCTGCTCACCGACTTGCCCCAGCTTTCTGAGCCGTTGCGCACGGTCGCCGTGCACACATGGCTCGGGCGCATGGTCAACGAACACATCTCGGCGCAGGTGTTCGGCGCGCTGCTGGGTCAAGCGATGGCGGCGGGTCTGCCAGCCAAGCGCATCGCCGATCTGGCCGCGTTTGCGGGCGAAGAACTGGCGCATGCCCGCCAGTGTGCGGCGGCTGTGGCGGCGTTGGGTGGGCAGGCCCAAGCGCCCTACCCGCCGCTGGCCCGGGTGCCGGACCATCTGGATGCAGCGAGCCCGCTCGAGGCCGTGCTGCGCAACATCATCGCGGTGTGCTGCCTGTCTGAAACCGTAGCGGTGGCGCTGATTCGGGCCGAGACCCTTGAGATCGGTCCAGCCACCCTCAAGAAACTGTTGGACGGGATTTTGGCCGACGAAGTGGGTCACGCGCGCTGGGGCTGGACGCTTTTGGACGAACTGGCCCCGCTCGATCCGGCGCTGTGCCGCCGCCTCGATGCGTACCTCACCGTGGCGTTGGTCCATCTGGTAGAGCACGAGCTGGCGTTTCTGCCCGACCATGGCGGCATGGGCGATCAGGCAGCGCAATTGGGTGTTTGCTCGGGCCAAGCTGCCCGCACGTTGTTTCTGGACACGGTCGAGACGGTCATCGTCCCCGGTTTGCAGCGCCACGGCTTGCAAGCGCAGGAGGCGTGGCAACAGGCTCAGGCGCGCTTGCGGGCCAAGAACCACGTCTGCATGTCGCCTTTGCCCTTGATGGCGATGCTGCCGCGGGCCTCCATGGCGTAGCGCTCGCCCAAGTGCTGACGGGTGATGTCAGAAATTTGCACACGCCCTGGCAAGCCTGAAGACTCCATGCGGCTGGCGATGTTGACGGTGTCGCCCCAGATGTCGTAGTTGAATTTCTTGACGCCGATGACGCCCGCCACCACCGGCCCAGTGTGGATGCCGATGCGAATTTGCAGCTCAGCGCCGCGCAACACGTTGAACTCATGAACAGAACCAAGCATGTCGAGCGCCCTGTCCGACAGAGCACGGGCGTGGTCGTCGCGCCACTTGGGCAGGCCGGCCACCACCATGTAGGTGTCGCCGATGGTCTTGATTTTCTCGACGTCGTGGGCCTCCGCCAGCATGTCAAACGCCGAAAACATCGCGCTCAAGTGGTTGACCAGTAGCTCCGGGCCGATGGTGGACGACAGCGCGGTGAAGCCGACGATAGCGGCCAACAGCACCGACACCTCGTCGTAGCTGTTGGCGATGGTCCCGCCGTCGCGCATCAGGCGCTCGGCGATCGCCGCTGGCAAGATGTTGAGCAAAAGCTCGCCGCTTCGCTGGGTCTCGGCCGAGAGCTTGTCTTGTGACGTTTGCAGCGTACTCAACATGCCGTTAATTTAATGATAGACTTCAGCGACTTCGCCGTTGCCGTGCACGGTCACCCGCAACGATGGGTCCCGGTACGCGCTGACATTGGCCAACTCTTCGACCAGCGCCTGGAGCCGTCGCAGGACCACGCGCTGCAACGTCACCACCATCACGCCGGCAAAGATCAGGCCAGACAGCAGCATCACCGCCGGCAGGTACCGCGAGTCCTTGGTCGCCAGCGCCGCGATGGCCCGCTCGGTCGTCACGCGCAAGCGTGCCACAGGCGCGCCGCCCGGGTCTCGCACCAGCGCGATGCCTGAGATCGTGTTGTCGTCGATGACCTCAATGCGATCCGGCAGCGGGTCCGCGGCCATACCAGTTGGCGCCAGCAGCTGCAGGTCCAGGCGCAGCGACCGCGACAGGCGCGCCAGCTCCAGCGGGTCGAGGCGCCGACCAAACACCAGTGTGCCATTGGTCTGAACAACATCTGCGCTCTTGAGCACTTGGCACGCTGCCACCAGGTACAGCCCACTGGCCGTGCGCGCAATGCCGACGATGCTCCTTTCGGTCAGCTGCAGAATCGGAGAATTGGGCGGCAGCGTGACAAAATAGGCCGGAACCGGTGCATCAGAAAGGCTTTGTCGCGGCTTTGTCGCCAGCCTTCTTGTCGCCCGGCTTCTTGTCGGCTGGCTTCTTGTCGCTCGCCTTGTTGTCCACAGGCTTCTTGTCGTCCTCTTTCTCGTCGTCGTCTTTTTCGTCATCGGCTGCTTTGGCATCGTCTTTCTTGGCATCGTCTTTCTTGTCATCCGCTTTCTTCTCATCGGGCTTGGCACCCTTGCCGTCTTTGTCTTCGCAGTCGTCGCAGGGCTTGGCGTCAGCGGCGACTTCGGCTTTTTCCTCATCGGCTGAAAACTCCATGTTGACCAGCACCCGCACGCCGAACCCGTCGCGGTCTGCGTCTTTGGGGTCGTTAAAGCTGTAGATGGGTGCGATGCCAAGCGAGAGCTTCTTGTTGCCGAAGCCGAAGACAGGCCCCGCATTGACCAGCAGCGACGTCTGCTCTTTTTGCACGTCGGCCATCGCGCCGATGTAGAGACCCTTCCACCAGTACTCGGTGGACAACCACGAGTAGGCGCCACCCATGTTGTCCGAGTCGCCGATGTAGTAGACATCGTTGAACCAGTCGACGTTGAAGTTGCCAGACTCGTAGAACATTTCGAAGTTGACCAGCGGCGCAAACAGATCGTTGACGTAGCCACCAGCCCGCAAGTACAAGGTGAGCTTGTCTTCGAGAAACGACCATCCAGGTCCGACATACACGCCCAGCGCTTTGTCGGCGCCGATGGCCCAACCGTAGACCGCCACGTTCAAGTTGGTCGAATCGGTCAGCGGCGCATCCGTGGCCACATACAAGATGGTCTGGGCCGGTGGCACGCCAAGCGCTGGCGAGGCAGGCAGGCCAACGCTTGCGGTCGCGACGACGGCGGCGCATGCGAACGCAACACGCAAACGCTTACAACGATGCAGGAAACTACCCATGACGGACTCCTCAGTTGGGCCACGCTGGCGCGACCCAGAAGCAAGTGGCCGACCCTGGGCGCCGACCGGAAAAAGTCTTGGCGAGACGGGGGCGTCGGGCCACAGCATCGCCGCTAACGGCGCTAACGTAACGGCATGCGGCGCATCGATCAAGTGCGGCGGCGCTCGTGGCAAAATCCGCACAAGATCAATGAAATTGAGACAGGTTCGCCGCGAAACGCGCGGCAGCTGGCCCGCAATTTTTTGCACGGTTGCCGTAGGTGCCAGATTTGGCTATCATTGCCTCACAAGCTGCACACTTACGGCGAGCGAGACGACCATGGCGAGCAGAGCGAGCGAGACGACCATGGCGAGCAGAGTGCGCGGCAATGTCTCAATTCTATTGCTTGTTGCCAGCCTGACCACCGGGTGCCTCGCCGGCAGCGGAGGCGGAGGCGGCGGTGGCACCGGTGCGCCTGTCGACGGCACGAGCGCACGCGGTGGCGACGGCGGCGGCGGCTTGAAGGACGGCGGCACCACCATCGATGGCGGCACCACCATCGATGGCGGCAGCAGCGACGACGGTGTCAAAGATGCAGGCCCGGCGCCAGACGTCGGCGGTTGAGTCACTCACTTTTTGCGGGGAAGATCCCCATGTCGATACCCATGAACAACGCACTGCTCGCGGCAGTGGCGAGCGCCCTGCTGGCCTTGCCGACCTTGGCGACGGCCGCCGTGGCCACGACCGCCAACATCGAAGGATTGTTGACCGCGGCCGGCGGCGGTCCAGTCAGCGATGGCGCCTTCATCTTGAACTTCTCGCTGCTCGATGGGGCTGCCGGCAAAGCCGTGTGGAGCGAGGGCCCAGTGCAAGTCAACGCCAAGGGTGGCTTGTTTGCCTACGCGCTGGGCGGCAAGACGCCGCTTTCGGCGACGCTTGTCGATGGCGAGCGCTGGCTGCAAGTCACGGTCGGTGCTGATCCGGCGCTGCCCGCAGTGCAGTTGCGGTCGTCGCTGACGGCGCTGCGGGCAGCGGTCGCCGAAGATCTCGCGTGCTCGGGATGCATCAAGGCCACGCACCTCGACCCAGCGGTGCTGCAAAACTATGCCAAAACGGCGGATCTCGGGGTGTTCGCCAAGAGCAGCGACCTGCAGGCCTTTGCCAAGACGACCGACCTCGGCGAGTTCGTCAAGGCGGCCTCGCTGTCCAAGGTCGCGGCCACCGGCGACTACGCCGACTTGAAGAATTCTCCAAAGTTATCTGATGTCGCAGCCACCGGTCAGTACGGCGACTTGCAGGGTCTGCCCGTCATGCCCAAAGTCGGCACGACCTGCGGCACCGGCTTGGTCATGCGCGGGATCAAGGCCGACGGTGCGTACGACTGTGTGGCAGCAGTGGATGCGACGTCGCTGCCCAAGGATGGTCTGGACGAGATCTCCAACGGGCTATTAACCAACCAATTCAACGAAGTCGCCAACAGCGCCAAGACGCCGCTGGACATCCCCGACGGCGCCCCGGCCGGCAAGTCCGACGACCTGACCGTACCCGATTTTGGCCTCGCCCAGAGCGTTAGCGTGTCGCTCGAACTGACCAATTCGGATATCTCCAAGGTGCGGGCCACCTTGTATGACCCGACCGGCGGCGAATACAAGCTGTACGATCAGGGCGGCACCGGCACCGGGATCAAGACCAGCTATCCGAGCCCAACCAAGACGTTGACCGGCGACTTGAGCAGCTGGATCGGAAAAAATCCCAAGGGCTTATGGTCTATCACTGTCAGCGACATCGCCGGCACCGTCGGCAAGACCGATGGCCAACTGGTCAAGTGGGGCCTCGCGGTTGGGATCATGTCGAGCAAGAAAGTCGCCGCCAACGGCGCGCTCAAGCTGTACAACAGTGACACTGCGCCGTTTTCCTGTGATACCACAGTGTTCGGCGCCCAGTACGCCAGCCAGAAGGACAAGGCGCTGTACATTTGCAATGGCACGTCGTGGTATCCGATTAACATCACAGCGATTGGCACCAAAGAGTCACCGGCGATGTCGTGCAAGGACCTGCTGACCAAGGTCCCGCTGGCAAAGACCGGCATCTACTTTCTCGATCCCGATGGCTTGGGCGGCGGCGATCCGTTTGAAGTGTATTGCGAAATGTCGATCAACGGGGGCGGATGGACACTGCTGTTCAACTTGGACTCGGGCGATGGCGCGCGCCACGACTACACCGACACGGTGTTTTGGACCACCAACAAGACCGAAGGCGCGCCGACCACGGCTCTGAACACCGGGCATAAGTCGGCGGCCTACAGCACGCTCGCGGGTGTCAGCGAGATGCTGGTGCTGGCCCACGACAACAGCACGGTCAAGGGCTGGGCGGTGTACGACTTGCTGCCAGCCTACAAAACCGAGACTTTCCTGAGTTTGCAGACCAAGCTCAGCGATACCGCGGTGACCGGAACGCGCAAGCTCGCCACCGGCACGGTCGGCGCCACCCTGAACACCAAGCGTGTCCAGACCAAGTTTGGCGACATCTTCATCGACCACAGCGAAGCAGTCGTCATCAACAAGCAATCGGGGTGGACAGCCAACGGGAACAAGAACCGCGTCGCCACCACGCTGAGCAACGGCGACTATTCGCACACTTTTGCCGGGCTGGGCGGCAGCCACGTCAACCAAGGCTGGGGCGACAACTACGAGGCCAGCTGCATCACGTCGTACTGCGATTTCACCAACTTGTATGGCGGCACCGGCAACTATGTGGCCAATGGCCAGGGCAACTCGATCGCTGGCACGGGCAGCTGCGCCGATCCCGCGCTGTACAAAGCGCTACCCATCGACTCGGCGGTGTTCTACAGATAGCGATTGCTGGTGCAGTGCCGCGGCGCCAAATCGCGCCGGTCCTTCAGCCAGACCTGCCACTCGTCCAGGTTTTGGATTCGGAGTGCTCGGAAGGCCAATCCGTGCCGCAACGTCACGGCGGCAGGCAGACCTTGCTGCTCAAGCCGCTCAGACCCTTGCATCCCATCTGCGCCGGACAGTCAAAATCGCTGGTGCACAGCTTCATGCACTGGGCCATGCCGTTGTCGTCGCAGACCGAGCCGAAGGTGCAAAACTTGGTGGCGGTGCAGTCAGGCGCGCAATACCCGGCGGATTTATCGTTGTTGGTCAAGCACAAAGCGTTGTTGCACTCTTTGGTTTCGGCACACGAGCTGCCGGCGCCGCCTGCTGGGATGGGCGCGCAGGCGTAGCCGGCGACCGTATTGAGCCCGATGACGGCCAGCGGCATGCCGAACACGCACTGCAAGCCGGGGACGCCGCCACAGCTGGCATCGTCGCCGGGCCCTTTGCAGGTGGGCTTGCAGGTGCCGGCTAACTTGCTGGTCGTCGGCACGCACACACTGTTGACTGGGCACTTCTTGTCGGGCGCACAGGGCGCGGCGCAGGCGCCTTTTTCTTTGCCGGCCTCGATCTTGCAGGGTCCGGCGGCACCGCACTGCTCATCGCTCAAGCAAGGCTGGCCACCAGCGGTGCAGGTGCCCTTGGCAAAGATGGCGCACAGCTTGGTGTCGCAATCCAGATCGGTCAGGCAGGCTGCGCCGACCGGCGCCGACTTGCTGGAGTCGAGGCAGACTTTGACCGGCAGCTTGGTCAGGTCGGTCTTGTCGACACACTTGCGCGGGTTGCCGCCACCGATTTGGCACTCGATGTCAGCGGTGCATACTTTGAGGCACACTGGTTTGCCATTGCGCAGCACACAAGCGGCGTCGCTGTCGCAGGGGTCGCTGCCGCCGCATCCGACGCGGGCGCAGTAGCCGCCGGCCATATCGGTCAAGCATGTCGCCGCGCCCTTGCACTCGCTGGCCTTGGTGCATCCCAAGCCGACTGGATTTTTGCCAGACGGCGCGCACAACCTGGCTTCGATGCCGCCAAATTCCTGGGTCAAGCGCTTGCAGGCGTAGCCGTCGGCGACGCGACAGTCGGGATCGGTGTCGCACGCGGCGTGGCAGAGCTTGGTGGCCTTGGGCTCGGCATAGCACACCGATGAACCAGGGCAGTTTTGGCCGGGTGCGTCACAGTTGCTGACCGTGCAGTAGCCTTTGGGCCAATTGAAGCACTGTAGGCCGCTGACGCAATCGTAGTCGTCGCCACAGGCCGCACCGACGACCGCCTTGCCACTTGGCTTGGCATCGACTTTGGCGTCGGGCTTGACTTCGCTCGCCGTCTCGGCTTCGGCATCTGCGCCAGTGCCGGCGGTCTCGGCAGCGACCTCTGCGCCGACCTTGCTGTCGCCATTGGCGGTGATGTCGAGTGCCGTGCTGCTGTCAAACCCGCTGCGCACCGCGACGTCTTGCACGGGCACTGCGTCTTCGTAACAATTGGGCCCCACCGCGTGGTAGCCGGTCGGGCAGACCACAATCTTCTTGCCGCAACCCGACGCCACCGCCGCTGCTGCCAGTGCCCACACCACTGCCGCTTTCATCGCACGACCCGCGTCCAGTGACGAACGCTCTGGGTCTTAGAATGCGGGTCGCGGCGGCGGTTGACAAGCAAGGACGCAATCCTCGGCCGACAAGCTGTGCTATGTTGGCAGCGCGCCTGCGGGCGCGACAGGTGATGCCGTGACCAATCGCCACCTTATAGCCGTCGCTGCCGTCTTGGTCGCGGCGTGCGCCCGGTCTCCTGAGCCTGTGGCGCGCTGGACCGCTGCAGGCGATGCGTGGGTCTCTGCGGCGCAAGCCTACAACAAGACACTGGATGGCCCGACTTTGGTGCCCGACGTCGGTGGGACGGAGCTGCCCGCCATCGCCGACGCGCTGCCCGCTGCCAGCGACGGTGGCACAGGTGACACGCCCGCGCTTGCCGACACGACCGGGCCTTTGCCCGACACGGTGATCGGCGGCGACACCGCGCTGCCCGATGTCGCGGCCGCCGATGCGCCGTTGTGGCCGGCTGGCAAGCTCCAAGTGGTCAGCGCGTTTTCACCTGACGGCAAGAACATCAAGCTGCGCTTCAACAAGCCGCTCAACCCCAAGTCGGTAGGCCCAGCCGCCGACTTTGTGCTGCTTGAGAATAGCCAGCCCAAAGCCGGGGCCGTGGCCAGCGTGGCCGTCGCTGCCGATCCGCTGTTTTTGGCCATCAACCTGACACCTGGGCTGGCAATCAACCCGGCGCTGAGCTACGTCGCGCAAGCCAAGAATCTCCAAGCATTTGATGGCGAGACCTTGGATCCAACCAAGAACAAGGCGGTGGTCAAGCGCACTGTTTATCTGCACATCTTGTGGCACCAGCATCAGCCGACGTACCTCGATCCGATTGCCGACCAGCTGACCTCACCGTGGGTGCGCAAGCACGCCATGAAGTCGTACTACGACATGGCTGCGGTCATGCAGGGCTATCCCGATGTGCACCTGTCGATCAACCTGACGCCGGTGTTGCTCAACCAGATGATCCCGTACTACCTGGATCGGTTGGGCGAAAAAGACGCAGGTGGCAAGGAGTTGTACATCGATCTCAAGGCCAACACTGTCGATGAAGCCAAGTTCTTGGCCAAGTGGAAGGGCAAGACCGACCCCTGGATCGACTTGCTGCTAGAAGACACACCCGAGCCCAAGGCGGCGACGCAGAAGCAGATTGGCCTGCTGTATGCCGATCCGTGGTCGTGCGTGTCAACTTCGCCCGTACTGATGAACCGCTTTCCGGCGTACGCGCTCTTGCGCGACAAGAACCCTGCGACGCTGACGCGCGAAGACTTGGCGGCGCTAAAAATCTGGTTCGAGATCGCGTGGATGGACCCAGATTTCCTGCACGGCAAGGTCGCGTTACCCACCGGCGACACGGTGGACCTGTCCGATGTGATTGCAGCCACTGCGCCGACCAACGGCACGTTTTCGCTCAAGATGCCAACCGGTTTGGACGAAGCCGGCCGGATCGCCTGGTACCAAAAGCTCGCCAATCGGCTGGTCGCCGAGCAGTACAAGGTGATGAAAGCGGTCATCCCGATTCACAAGGTGCTGCACTACGATCCGGACGCCCATACCGGGCAGATCGAGATCACCACCACCCCGTTTTACCACCCGATTTTGCCGCTGGTGCAAACCACTGATTCGATGGGGCAAGGCCAGCCTTTTGATCCCAAGCCGAGCCCGGCGTTCAATTTTCCAAGCGATGCTGCGGCACAGGTCAAGCGGGCGGTGGCGTACATGGACAAGGTCTTTGGCTTCAAACCGCGCGGCATGTGGCCCGGTGAAGGCTCAGTGGCGGAAGAGGTGGTGCAGCACTTCAGCGGCGCAGGGATGCTGTGGGTGGCGACTGACCAGCAAGTAATGGAAAAATCAGGCAACTATCCCGGTGGCTCGCCGGTGACGCCCTACAGCGTCGATACCGACGGCAAAAAGCCAGGCGAGAGCGGCGACGGCCAAGGGCGGCTGGGCGTGTTCTTTCGCAACACCAACATGAGCAACGACATCGGCTTTAAGTACCAGGGGCTGACCGGCAAGGAAGCGACCGACGATCTGGTTGGCAACGTGCAGGCCCAAGCGCCCAAATTCGGTGCGGCCGACCGTGTCATTACGCTCATCCTCGACGGCGAAAATGCTTGGGAGACGTTTAGCAAAGAGCACGACGGCAAGGGCTTCTTCCACGCGCTGTACGGCCGATTGCAGCAATTGCAGGAGGCGGGCGAGATCATCACGGTGTCGGGCAGCGAGTACATCTTGGGCAATCCGAAGCGCAATGTGCCGCCGCATCCGCTGGAAGGCATGGCGCAGCTGGAGCCGCTGTTTCCTGGCTCGTGGATCGGTGGCACGTTTGGCATCTGGATCGGCGAAGGCGAGGAGAATCAGGCGTGGCAGTATCTGCTGCAGACGCGCAAGGACTTGGAGAAGTCGGGGCTGGTGCAGCCCGATCCGCTGCTGCCGCCGCCCGCCAGCAAGAAGACGGCGGAAGGCGAGACCTGGTACGCCTTTGACGAGATCTACGCCGCCGAAGGGTCGGATTGGTTCTGGTGGTATGGCAGCGACATGACATCGCCCAGCAACGACGACTCGCCGTTTGATGCCAATTTCCGGCTGCACTTGGCGGGCACCTACCAGCACATGAACGCCGCACTCAAGCTGTTGGGCAAGCCGGAGATGGCGCTGCCGACGTTCAAGCCGATAATCCAAGCCAATCCGCAGGCACCGCAGGGCCCCCTGGATCCGCCGCCGCTGCTCGACGGGGCATTTGTGCCCAACGAGAGTGAGTGGTCGGCCAAGGGCGGCTTTTTCTTTGACTCGGACACGGCGGGTGCGCTGGCCAACCCAGACGACTGGATGGCGACTGTCTACTATGGTTTCGGGAAGTTCGGCAGCAAGTCGGGCCTGTACTTGGGCGTGCAGCACAACTTTGACTTGAGCGCCGCTAACGGCAGTGCTGTCGGGCTGTACTTGTCGCAAAAGAAGATCCTCAACGCCGCTACCGGCCAAGTGCAGCAAGATCCGGCGACGCTCAAGGACCGCATGGGCGGCGATCTGGGCTTCAAAGGCAAGGGGGCGGCGCGCGAGCTGTGGATGCCCATCGCCAACAGCAAAATCCTGCCAGAGCTGCGCAAGTGGCAGGCGGCGGCAACCAGTTGGCCGGCACTGACCGCCGCGACGTTTGGCGGCCAAGTCGCGGGGCCGGTCAAGGGTGGAAAACTACTGGAGATCTTTATTCCTTACGAAGACTTGGGAATTGCCGAGGGCGATCCGCTGGAGATGCAGTTGATTTTTGTGCAGGGCGGCAAGACGGTGGACACCGCGCCGTCGCTGGAGTCCAAGCTGTTGGTTGAAGACCCAACGGCCGCGATCTTCGTGACGTTTGTCTGCGATACCCGCGGTCCCAAGGCTGGCAACCCACCGCTCAACCTGTACGGCGACTTGTGCAACCTGCCGGCGCCCGACGGCAAGGGCATTGTTTACATCGCCGGCAACGACCCCAAGCTCGGCATGAAGGCCAAGTGGGTGCCCAACAAGGTGGCGCTGCGCGACGATGGCAAGGAGGGTGACGACAAGGCCGGCGACGGGCTGTGGTCGCTGGTGCTGCCGTTCACCAAGGGCACCAACCTGAAGTACAAGTACACCAGCGGCGTGACCGCCAACGAGGGCCAGTGGGGATGCACCGAGGAATTTCCCTTGACGGAGCGGGCGCTGGATATCACCAAGGACCCGGCCAAGAAAAAGGTCAAAGTTACCGATATTTTTGCGGATCGCCCTACGCCGAGCGGGACGCCGGGGCCCAAGACGGTGCTGGTTGTCGAGTAGGCGGTCAGCCTACGCCCGCCTCCAGCAACCCCTGATAACCACACGCCGGTCGCCCCAGCTGGTAGAAAAGCTGGTCGATGCGCGGCAAATCCAGCACTGTCGGCAAGAACGGCTCGCCCACCGCCACCCGGCCACGGTAGCCGCTTGGACATCCCAGCGCTTGGGCAGCCGACCGTGTCACCGCCCGCACCGCTTCGGCCGGCGTGAGCTTGGTCAGCAGCACTGCCATCTGGATCGCCAGCGTCAGGTTGGTCGTCATCGCCGACCCCGGGTTGCAGTCCGTCGCCACCGCAACCAGGGCGTGCGCATCGACCAGCGCCCGCAGCGGCGCCGTGGGCTCGCGCAGGAACACCGAGGTCAGCGGCAGCCCGACCGCCACTGTCTCAGACTTGGCCAACACCGCGATGCCTTGCGGCGTGGTCTGCAGCAGGTGCTCGACACTGGTTGCCCCTTGGCTCACCGCCCACTGCAAGCCACCGATCTCCGCGAATTCATCGACATGGGCCTTGAGACCCAAGCCAAGCCTCTTGGCGACCTGCCAGATGCGGTCGGCCTGCGCGACGTCGAAGTAGCCTTTCTCCAAAAAGATATCGACAAATGTCGCTGTCTGCTCGGCCGCCAGCGCGGGCAGAATCTGCTCACAGACCAGCTGGACGTAGCCATCCGGGTCGCTCTTGAACTCTGGCGCCACAGCGTGGGCGGGCATCGCGGTGGCCACGATGTGCAGCTGATGAGCGTAGTGCAGCTGCAGCGCGGCGATCACCGCCAAAATCTTGCGCTCCGAGGCCAGGCTCAAGCCGTAACCGGTCTTGATCTCGACCATCCGCACGCCTTGGGCCACCAGCTCGTCCAGCCGGGTCGCCGCCGATTGCACCAACTCGGGCAGGCTCGCCGCGCGTGTCGCCGCCACCGTATGCAGGATACCGCCGCCCTTGGCCGCCAGCTCCTGATACGAGACCCCACTGAGCCTTTGCGCAAACTCGTGGGCCCGGTCGCCGGCGAACACCAAGTGGGTGTGGCAGTCGACCAAGCCCGGCAACAGCACCCGGCCACCCAAGTCGACGGTCGTGTCCGCTGACGGCCGCTTAGCGTCGCCGCTTTGGCCCAGCCACTGGACTTGCCAACCGCCTTCCAGACCGTGGCACACCACCAACTCGGCGTTGTCCACGCTGCCCAGCGCGGCAAAATCGCGCAGCGGTCCGCGATCGGGCCCCGTGCAGGTCACTAGCTGGCCAATGCCCGTGATGTGGACGCGCCGCCGCGGCAAGGGGCCGGTCCTACGGGCGGTGATCAGCATGGCTCGCTCGCTCCTGCGGTGCGCATCGGCAACTGCACACGGTTGTCTTCGGCGCAGCGAATGGCTTCGGGATAGCCCGCGTCGGCGTGGCGGAGCAAGCCCATCGCTGGGTCGCTGGTCAGCACCCGCTGCAGGCGTACCCCCGCTTCCGCCGTCCCATCGGCGACAATGACCACGCCCGCGTGCTGCGAATAGCCCATGCCGACGCCGCCGCCATGGTGCACCGAGACCCAGCTCGCGCCGTTGCAAGCGTTGATAAGCGCATTGAGGAACACCCAGTCTGAGACAGCGTCAGATCCGTCGCGCATGGCTTCCGTCTCGCGGTTGGGGCTGGCCACCGAGCCGCAATCCAAGTGATCGCGGCCGACCACAATCGGGGCCTTGACCCGGCCGGTGGCGACCAAGTCGTTGAGGATCTGGCCGGCCTTGGCCCGCTCGCCGTAGCCGAGCCAGCAGATGCGTGCGGGCAGCCCCTGAAACGCGATCCGCGGCGCGCCATTGGTCAGCCACTGCTGAACCCCGGCGTTGCCGGGAAAAGCGGCCAGCATCGCAGCGTCGGTCACGGCAATGTCTTGCGGATCGCCCGACAGGGCCACCCAGCGAAATGGCCCGCGACCGAGACAAAACTGAGGTCGCATATACGCTGGCACAAAGCCCGGAAACGCAAATGCGCGCTCGGGATCTAGGCCGCCCTGCACCGCCTCGCCGCGCAAGTTGTTGCCGTAATCAAACACGTGGACGCCAGCGGCCGCGAGGTCTGCCATGCGCTCGGTGTGCTCGACAATGTCTTTGCGCACCAAGGCGATCCACGCGTCGGCATCGGCTTGGCGCGCCAAAGCGGCCTCGGCCAGGGTGTAGCCTGTCACGTGGTAGCCATGGAGCGGATCGTGGGCACTGGTCTGGTCGGTCAGCAAGTCAGGCGCGATGTTGCGCTGCTGCATCCGGCGCAGCAACTGCAGAGCGGTCGCTTCGACCCCTACCGAACGTGCCCGACCTGCCCGCGCGTACGCCAACGCCAAGTCAATGGCGCTGTCGAGGTCTGGCGCCTGTTCGTCCAGGTAGTGCGTGTGCAACCGGCGCTCGATGCGCACAGCGTCGACCTCGGCACACAGCGCCACGCCGCCCGCCAGCACCACCGCCAGCGGCTGCGCGCCGCCCATGCCACCCAGCCCCGCCGTCACGGCCAGCCGCCCCTTGAGCGGTTGCTCCGGCACAAACCCCAGCTCTGCGCCGTAATGCTGGCGCCCTGCCTCGGCAAACGTCTCGTAGGTGCCCTGCACGATGCCCTGGGTGCCAATGTAGATCCATGAGCCGGCTGTCATTTGGCCAAACATCATCAGGCCTTTGGCGTCCAGCTCGCGAAAGTGCTTCCAGTTGGCCCAGTGGGGCACCAAGTTGGAGTTGGCCAGCAGCACCCGCGGCGCATCGCGGTGCGACTTGAGCACACCGACGGGTTTGCCCGATTGCACCAAAAGCGTCTCGGTGTCCGACAATTCGCGCAAGGTGTGCACGATGGCATGAAAACTCGGCCAGTCACGGGCGGCGCGGCCGATGCCGCCGTAGACCACCAGATCCTGCCAATTTTCAGATACTTGCGGATCCAGGTTATTGTGGATCATGCGCAGCGCGGCTTCTTGGACCCAGCCCTTGCACGACAGCGTCGCACCGCGTGGCGCTGAGATGGGCTGAGAAGGACGGCCGAGAGCAAAACGGTCAAGCATTGCGGTGTCAGATCCGCACAAACATGGCGGATGCACAGGGTCGCACAGTTGAGCGGCGGTGGGTAGAGACACCCAAATTCCCCACAGAAATCACCCGTGGCCCCCGATTTGAGATGCGCAGTGCTGGGTTGCTCGCTGCGCTCGACAAGGAACAAGGAGCTGAAAGAGCGAGGCGTACTCTGGTACCCCGCAGCGAGAGAAGCGACGCAGTGACCCAGAGATGCGCTCAAAGCGGGGGATCGCGGGACAGCTGCGGCATTGCGCATCCGTGTCCGTTTGGCTAGGTTGCGTGGCAGGCTGCGGCCAGTCGGAGGCAGGGCATCATGCGGGCAGACAGATTCGCCATCGGGTTGCTGTGGACCATTGTAGTCGGTTGTGCCACGCCTGCCGGCCCTGCGACGTCCCTGGGCAATGCCGGCAAGCAGGCCGATGGCGGGGCAGTTGGCGACGCTGGCACGGGCACGGGCACAGCTGCCGACACCGGGCGCGGCGTGCCGCCAGCTGATTCGGCGACGGCGGGTGCAGACACAGCAGGCACGCCGCCAACCCCTGGAGAACCTTCAGTGGTCAAGTGGTATGACCAGTTGGCCACCGCGCTGTGTGAAAAGGCGGCGGCTTGCAAATCCACGCACTATCACTATGGTTCTGTAGCGTTGTGCAAGGAAGTCATCTTGAGCGGCATGCCCGTCCAGCGCCAGGCACTTCTGGTCGCCAAGGGCAACATGGTGTGGAACCACGACGAGGCTGCAGCGTGCGTCAAGTGGGCTGGCGCAGTCTGCGACGCCTTGGACCTGCCGCCGAACGCGGACTGCATCAACGCTGTGCGCGGCAAGGCTTTGACCAACCGCGCGTGCGCGGGCACATCCTGCAAAATAGGCTCCTGCCAGACCATTGGCAACTGCGGGGCGTGTGTCTCGCCAGTGACTGAAAGCAACCAATGCAAGAATACGAGCTACTGCGAGCCTGGTTACGTCTGCGCCGGCGGCACTTGCCGCCAGCCGGGCAGCCAAATTGCGCTGGCGGGCTGCAGCAACGACTTCGATTGCAAATCGGAACTATTTTGCGACAAGAAACAGTGCGCGCCGCGCCTGGGCGAGGGCGGAGCCTGCACCGCGACTGCCAAAGCGCCCTGCAAAGGCGGCTTGGTCTGCAGGCCCAATGACGCTGGCGCCAGCCAGTGCAAACCGCCGGGCAAGCAGGGCGAGGTGTGCCACCAGGTCAAAGCCACCGCCCAGCAAGAGAGCGAGTGCAGCACCGGCCTGCGCTGTGCCTTCGAGAGCGAGTTGGCCAAGATGAGCGTGCCGACCGGCAAGTGCCTGCCCCAGAGCGACTTCGGTCAACCGTGCGTGTCGGTGTTTCAGTGTGGCGCCTTCGCCCTATGCCTGGCCGGCAAGTGCCAGCCATATCCACCGGCGGACACGGTGTGCGGCCGCGAACCCAACATTGGCAGCGAGGGCCTGTGTGCCAAGGGTGCGGTGTGCGACGAGGCCGCCAATACGTGTGTCGCCGCGCCGACAAGTGGCAAAAAGTGCATCGACATGACCGGGTGTGCGCCAGGTCATTTCTGCAACGGCGGCGTATGCAAGCAATTGGGTGGCGTCGGCGCGCCGTGCGACCCGGGTCAGACCCACTGCCACCCGGCGCTGCTGTGTGACGAAGATAATATTTGCCGTGAGTTGCCAGCGTGCTTGCCGCCGTAGCTGGCGCTTCGGCTACCGAGCCGCCAGCGCAGCCAGCAAGCGGCGGCGGCTGTCCGGAAACAGGTGTTTGAAGCGAATATCCAGCGCAATGGCCTGGGCATCGCGCGGCGGTGCAACTTCGCCCAGAGCGCGCACAGGGTCGCCTTCGCCCAGCTGGAGATCGAGCCAGACGTAACGCCCAAAGGCCGCAGCGTCCAACTGTGGTACAGTCACGCCGTCTTCATCGAGTCGGGTGACAGGCCGCCAGTCCGCAGGCGACACAGTCGTGTCGCGACGCACCGCAACACGAGGCTGAATTGCCGCCGTTTCAGCCTGAGTTGAGTACTGCCTGCCCGACATGGTGACCTCGCGTGCCCAAACGGACACCGCGCGATCCTCGCCGAGCACTGCCGCCGGTCAAGAATTTTGAGCCAAGGCAATGGCGTCGAACTCGTTGGCGTACAGGACCAGCGTATCGCGCACCACCTTGAGGTTGCCGGCATTGTCAGTGCTGGCTTGGACTTCATCAAGCCGGGTCATTTGGCGCTCGATGTCGTCTAGCCGATCGATGATGTCGCGCAACCGGCCAAGATCTCGCGTTTGGCGCGACTGGCCGGCAAAATGCTGGCCGTAGGCCTCAATCTCCGCGTTGGCGGCCGTGCCCAAGTCACTGACTAGCGACGCCAGACTGGCTTTTTGGCGCTCGGCGCGAATCGCCGTCAACTCGCTGTGCCACGAGGCCAGCCGCTCCTCGACGATGCCAACGTTTTGATCGTTGTGCTGTTGCCGCAGCCCTTGGGCTTGCAGCGCCCGCATGCGCTCGCGCACATGGCCCAGCGCCTCGAGCAGACGCACCAGCAGCTCCGGCCGGCGCGTGACGCGCGGCTGATTGCCGAAAACGGCACGGTACTGTGAGAACAGGGTGTTGGCCATGCCAGCCAGTGCCGACGCCTGCTCTTCGAGGGTGCCATCGGTCTGGGCTTTGGCAATTTCCTTGCGCTCGTCGGTGAATTGGGTAATGCGGCCGGCGACGACCTCGAGATCCTGCTTGACCTCGGCCAGTTGTGGCGTGCGCCGCTGCAGCTCGCGCATAGCACTTTGCAAGCGTTCGAGTTCTGCGATCATGTCGCCCAGCAACGATCCGTCGCGCGAGCTTCGGCCTTGGCCAGCAAAGTGGCGGGCATAGCGATGAAACACCACGTTGGCGCGGGCACCGAGCATCAGCGACTCCAGCAGCGGCTGACCACCCTGCTTGGCTTGCACGATGAGCGTGCGCTCGCTGCGGTACAACTCGAGCTGACGATGGGCTTCCTGCACCGTCTCGGCCCGCAGTTCTGGGGTACCTGCTGCGCCGTCGGCCTGGGCCGCCACCTGCTGGGCCGTGGCAATCAGATCGTCTAGGGCATCGAGATCGCGGCTGGCGCGCGACTGTCCGGCGAAGCGCGACCCGTACCCATTGTCGTTGTCCTGCAACCGCTGCCGCAACTGTTCCAAGCTGGCCATCGTGTCCTCAGCGCCGCACCGCGGCGGCGCCAAGGTAGGGCAGGCGGACGGGCACAGCAAGCGCCCGCAGTGATTTTTCTGGTCCGCGGGCTACGGCTCTGGAGCGGTCGCCGGCGTGGCGTCGGCACAGGGTGGAGCCGGTGCATTGGACAAAGGGACGGTGCGGTCCAACTGGCACCCCACCGTGTCGCCTAACCGGCACGCCCGGATGTACAGGCCGCGGGCACGCTCGCGGTCGGCTGCGACCACAAACCCTGCGAATTGGCCACCACTTTCCAAGATTTGGCCAGCCTGAACGCAGGCCGTGCTGTGGGCATTGGCACAGGCGCGAATCAGCCACTGCCAACCCTTGCCGGGCTCGCAGGCCGCGCCCTTGGCATGGCACCGCTCTGCCAAGTCGGCGCACAAGCCGCCATGGCCGTACAGGCATCCGCGAACACGGTACACCGCGGCCCGCGGCGGGTCCTCAGGCAGGGTCGGGGTCCCTTCTAACAAGCGCACGGCGTAGGCGCAGCCAACAGAGTGCCCAACATCACACGACCGCACAAACATCTCACGGGCCTTGCTGTCGTCGATCTGCGTGCCCAGCCCCTTGTGGAAGACCAACCCAAGCAACAAACAGCCTGAGCCTGCACCGAGATCACAGGACCGCGTATACAGCGCGATCGCCCGCGCCATGTCGCGAGGCGCCCCGCGGCCCGACTCGAACAAATTGCCCAAGTGGGCGCACGCTGGCGGGTAGCCGGCGTTGCAGGCCATACCAAACAGCTCGGCGGCCTTGGGCATGTCTTGCAGCACTTCGTGGCCGTCGGCAAAAAGGCTACCGAGGTGGCTGCACCCCGCGGGATCGCGTTCGTCGCAGGCGGCTTTGTACAGCCGCAACGCGAGGCCGACGTTGCACGGAACGCCTTGGCCCAATTCATGCATCGCACCCCACTGCACACAGGACGGCAAGTCGCCGGCGCGGCACGCAACCGAGAGCAGATCGACAGCGCGCTCTTCGTCGCGCTGGACGCCCAAGCCCAAGCGCAGCGCCCGGCCCCAGCGGCCACACGCCATTTGATCGCCGCCGCGGCAGCCCTCCTGGTAAAACAGCACAGCCTTGGCGATGTCAGCCCCGGTGCCCTGCCCGGCCTCAAAGCGCAGACCAAGCTGCGCACATGCTTGTGACACGCCACCGTAACAGTTGGCTTCGATGAACTTGAACTCGCGGGTTTGGGCTTGGGCTGGCGTTTCTGGGGTGGAGCACCCAGTGACGCACACTGCGACAAAACCAAGCCATTGGAACAGTGTTGCGCGAACCATCGCTACCCGTTGGGCACAGCTTGCGCGCCGGCCCAGCAAATCTTGGCATAGATTCTCGTCGAACGCGCGTTTTTCCGTGCACTGCCAGGGGCGCATAGGCACGGCGCTAACCCGGGAGCCGGGCTGCATGCCGCCCGACGCCACAGGACGAAGCGCGGGCGGGGCTGGCGGGCGATAGCTCTGGCACGACAGCCATCCACAGACCCCAAACTCACGATGCGGGTCTACGCGCACCCGGCGCCCAACTACCTGCGCGACCAGATCGATCGGCTGCAGTTCTTCGATAAGCCGCGTCCGGTCGAGCCTGATCGCGACACTGCGCCACCGCTTGTGGTCGGTTTGTGGTCAGGACCGGGCGACCCAAGAGAGGCGTAGCTCGCTCGCATAGACCGCCATTTCCGAGCATTGGCGACTGTCCAACCGACGCCACGCGCCTCCGTACCGCCTGAGACGCCTGCCCACCAAACCGTGCTATCCTCGCCGCACCTGCGGTCCGCCGCTGCCGGAGTCGCCCATGCCGCGCCACTTCAACACTGCGGGACCGAATAATCCTTCGGATCACTAAACTTTGCCCGTGCTCGAGCGACTGCCGCAGGTCGGGCCACTGCTCGCGGCGAAATCGTGGTTTGTCGTGCACGCCCCACGACAGTCTGGCAAAACGACGCTACTGCGCACGCTGGCCCACGAACTGACGGCGCCAGGCAAGTACGCGGCACTGCACGCAAGCTGCGAGACCGGGAGCCCATACCCGGACGATCCGGCAGCGGCGTCGCGTGCGATCCTGGGCGACATGGTCATGAATGCCAACATCCACTTGCCGCAAATGCTGCGACCGCCCCAGCCAGAGCCCAGCGGCACCGGTGAGCGAATGATCTCAGTGTACTTGCAAGCCTGGGCAACGACCTGCCCGCTGCCGACAGTGCTGCTGCTCGACGAAATCGACTCCTTGCAAGACGCGGCGCTCATTTCGGTGCTGCGCCAATTGCGCTCGCCGTACCTGAACCGACCGGACAACGCGCCGAGCAGCGTCGCAATGGTGGGTGTCCGCGACGTGCGCGATTACAAGGCCAAAGTCGAACCTGGCGGTCGGGTTGGATCGGATTCGCCGTTCAACGTCACGGTCAAATCGCTGACACTCAAGGCGTTTACCCGCGACGAGATCGCGACGCTGTACGGCCAGCACACGACCGAAACGGGCCAAGCGTTCACGGCGGCGGCGGTCGACTTGGTGCACGAGTACACGCAGGGGCAGCCGTGGTTGGTCAACGCGTTGGCTTGGCATGTCATCACTGAGTCGGGCGTGGTCGGCACCATCACCGACCAGCACATCATGCGGGCCAAAGAAGAGATGATCCTAAGCCGCACCGCGCACTTGCTGAGTCTGGCCAAGCTGCTGCGCGATCCTCGGGTCCGCGCCGTGGTCATCCCAATGCTGACGGGCGAGCACGCCGAGACGGCTTGCACCCATGAGGATATCGCCTTTTGTATCGATCTCGGCATCATCACTCAACCGCGCGGTCAGGCGATGCGGATCGCCAACCCGATCTACCGGGAGGTCTTGCCACGCGAATTGGCCTATGTGACCCAAGCCTCCATGCCCGACACCGACCGAATGGTTGCGCGCCGCAAGTGGGCGCTGCCCGATGGCCGATTGGACATCGCCGGCCTGCTCGACGCATTCGTCGATTTCTGGCGGCAACACGGCGAGTGGATGATCGTGGGCCAGGAATGGCCGGAAGCGGCGCACCAAATCGTGCTGATGGCATGGCTGCACCGCGTGGTCAACGGCGGCGGCTACCCGCGATCCCCCGCTTTGAGCGCATCTCTGCGTCACTGCCTCGCTTCTCTCGCTGCGGCGTACCAGAGTACGCCTCGCTCTTTCAGCTCCTTGTTCCTTGATCTGCATCTCAAATCGGGGCCCGCGGGAGATTTCTGTGGGGAATTTGGGCTACATGGAGCGCGAGTACGGGCTGGGGCGCGGGCGGTTGACTCAGGCCGTGACGCCGACCGGAAGGGCCGTGACGGTCCTGACGGTCTAGTCCTCAGCGCGCGGCCCCGCCGCCGCTTGTGGTCGGATTGTGGTCGGAGCCACACACGGCCAAAATCCGACATCCGGCGGCACGACAAATCGCTGACATTATTGCTAAATCTGGGCGGAGCGGACGGGACTTGAACCCGCGACCTCTGGCTTGACAGGCCAGCGTTCTAACCGACTGAACTACCACTCCGTGTGGTGAACCTGACCTTGGCGACGGCTGGCAACGGTGGGCGAAGCAGGGATTGAACCTGCGACCAACGGCGTGTAAAGCCGCCGCTCTACCCCTGAGCTATTCGCCCTGACCCGAACTCCTGCACGCTCAGAGCAGGTCGCGCTGCCCGACGGGCCGAACAGCGGAGCGGCAGTCTAAACGCCGACGCTGGTGCTGTCAACCACCACTGCGCCCCCAAACCGCAACCAAAAAGCCGCACGGCGGCCGCCCCGTCAAGGGCGACCGCCGTGCAACGTACCGAACCTACGAAACTGATTACTTGGGCGGCGGGGTCATGCCGAGAATTTCAACCGGGACCGACTCCCACTCGAGCGCGACCGAGGCCGACTCCTTGACGCCGTCGCCATCGCCGTCGATGTCCGACTTGAGCAAGCCGGTGACCATGCCGATGATGGTCTTCTTGTCGCCGATGCCGAACTTGGCGATCTGCTCATCGGGGATCGCGTTGATCGCGTCGACGATGTCCTGCTTGCCGAGCACGCCACAGATCAGGCCCTTCTTGGTGCTGTCCCAGCCCTTGGTGGCCGTGACGTCGCCCTGAATGGTGGCCTGGCTGATCTTGAGCACCAGCGACAGGTTGGGGATCGGCAGGGTAAACAGGAACAATTGGTTCTTGCCGCCGCCGCTGAGCTTGCCGTCTTTGATCTTGCAGTTGGGGAAGTTGATGAGCGCCGGGCACACCGCTGCGGTGGCCTTGACGTCATAGCTGTTGGGGCTGACGGTGTACTTGCACTTGGCGCCCGACGAAATGTCGCAAGTGGCGTTGGACGGATCCAGATCGCCCACGACCAAGTTCATGGCAAACTCGCTGCCGTCGGCCTTGAACGCCGCCGTCTCGAGATCGATCGAGAACGAGCCGTCCTTGATGCCCTTGTCGAGCGAACCGTTGATCTGACCCATGAACGCCGAGAGCGCAGTGGCCAGCGCGTTATTGGGCAAACTGTCACCATCGAGATCGCAGCCGATGGTCTTGGCGGCGACTTGCAGCTTGGAGGCGCCCTGAATATCTGGGCCCCACTTGTCCTGGAATTTGCAGGTCTGGGCCTTGCACACCGGCGGCTTGGCGGCGAAGTCGCAGTACTCGGCACCGGGCTTGCAGGCCGGCTCGCAATTGGTCTTGGGCTTCTCGACGCACTTGTCGGTCGCCGCGTCGCACATTTCGGTGGGCTTGCAGGCGCCGCCGCACGGCTGCTTGACATCAGCGGGTGCCACATCAGGTGCGGCGTCAGCACCGGCAGGGCCAGTGTCTGCAGTCGAGGTATCGGGCTTAGGGGCTGCGTCGCCAACGCCGACGGCGGCGTCGGTGGTGGTGGCCGTGTCAGCCGCGGCGGTCGTGCCGCCGCCGGCGTCGGAGCCGCAGCCCTGAGCTGCAAGGGCAGCGCAGAGTCCGGCCGCCGCGAAAGTCGAAGAAAGAAGACGCTTCATCTTGGAGAACTCCTGCCCCGCGGTTTGTTTGGTTGGGTGGGGGACGACGGAAAGGGCTGGACACGCAAAACCTGTTATTTTTCGAAGGCGAATTCGCCACCGACCCGCTGACGGACCCGTCCAGAGGATCGCCAAAGGCACTACAGGATACGGGCGATCTGAGGGTTGTGTCAACGATTAGATTGCGAAATTGGGTGAGGAATCGGGGTGCCGCCGATCGCCAATTGCAGCCTTTGGACAACCTGCTACGCTCGCACCGGCCGCGGGCTGCGGCGTTCCAGCAACTCAGATTGCGTCGGCACGGCGTGCCGACTGTCGTTCAGCAAAGGTGCACATGGCAACTTACAAGTGTGACGTCAAGGCGCAGTACGGCAAGTTCTCAGGCTTCGCGTGGAAGGCGGGCGATGCCCAAGGTGAGGCGGTGGCCAAAGACCAAGCCAACTCCGCGGGCGCGATTGAGCAAGTCGTCGCCACGCTCAAGGGCGCCGGTTTCGGTCAGGGCGACGAAGTGATCTTTCGCGACACTGCGTACGGTACGCTGGCCGACCTCAAGGGCGTGATGAGCCGCGCCAAGTACTGACATCAGCACGGCGTCGGCCACACCAACACATTGAGCAAGTCGCCAGCCGCCAGAGGTCCTTGGCCCGGCGGACGAATGCCTAACAACTCTGCTCGACTGTAGGCAAACACGTCTGCCGATCCGACCATCGCCACGGCCTCCACCGCGGCAATTGGCGTGCTGGTCGCCCACCGCAACGGCACGACTTCGTCGCGCGGCCCGGTCGGCCCAAGCGGCGTGGCAACGGGTAGCGCTTGGCACCGCCACTGGGCGCTCGCGGCCCCCTGGAGCGCCGCGAGCAACGGCAACAGAAACAACGTGGCACAGACAGCGGCGCTGACGGGGTTGCCGGGTAACCCAAGCACGATCTTGTCGCCCAGCGTCGCAAACAACAGCGGCTTGCCGGGCTTGATCCGGATCTTGTGAAAATGGGTGACGGCGCCCAGTTCAGCCAACACTGGGACCATCAGATCGAGATCGCCCGCCGAGACTCCGCCGCAGGTCACCACCACATCGGCGTCAGCCAGCGCGGCCAACAGCGCAGCACGCAACTGATCGCGGCTGTCACCCGCCACCTTGAATTGCCTCACCTCGGCGCCGCCCCGGCGCGCAATCTCGGTCATCAAGTAGCGGTTGCTGTCGCGAATCTGTCCGGGACCAGGCGCAACGCCGACTGGCACCAGCTCGTCACCAGTTGGCAGTACGGCGACCCTGGGCGCCTGGGCAACACAGACGCTGGCGTGACCAAACGCCGCAGCCACCGCCAGCCGTGCCGCTGTCAGGTCATCGCCGGCTGCCACCACCTGTGCGCCTTGCCGCACTTCGCAGCCACGCCGCGCGATGTGCTGCCCGACCTTGACGGGATCGACGGTGTAGACCAGCGACCCAGCGATCGTGACACGCTCGACCGGCACAACTGCTGCCGCGTCTGCGGGCACAACGGCGCCGGTGTAGATGCGGATGCACTGTCCTGCACCAAGCGAGCCGAGAAAAGGCGTGCCAGCCGCAGCGGTTCCAACGATTTGCCACGGTTCGCCAGGGACCGGTAGTAGCGTGGCGAGCGCGACACCGTCCATGGCCGAGCGGTCGAACGCGGGCTGATCGCGGTCCGCCAGCAAGGGCAAAGCCAACCGGCGTCCGGTGGCTTGATCCAGCAGTACCTGCTCGGTCGGCAACGGCCGGACGTGCGTCAACAAGATCGTGAGCGCATCGGCAATCGGCAGTAGCGCCGCACCTTCAGCCGGCGCCACGGTTATGGCTTGAAGCAGGCGTTGGACTGACTGCTGCAGAACCCGCTGATCTGGTTGATGCAGGTGTTGAGATCATACGGAAAGCTGCACTTGTTGATCTTGGCCTGATCGCTCTCCAGCTGCAGCGTCATGCACCCTTCATAGTAGACCCAACCGTCCTTGGCGACCGATGAGCCCTGCGCGACGCAGCCGCTGATGCACGCTTCGTCGCCGCCCAGACCTTTGCACTTGTCGAGCACGCACTTGTACACCATGTTGCAGGTGTCTTTGCCATCATCGACAAAACACGCCAACCGCTCGGTGCCGCACTTTTCGCCAACGCAGCTCAAGTAGTTGACGCCCTCTTTGCATTGAACCTTGCAAGCCGTGAGCTTCTGCTCCTTGGCCATGCCATCCGCGGTGGCGAGCAGCTTGCAAGTCTGGGGGCAGGCATTGGGCTTGGTCGGCGTCTGCGGCGGGCATTTGGCGAGGCAAGTGGCCAACTGCGTGCAATTCCATCCTTCGGCTTTGCAGGCCGTCGTCTGGGCGCCACACTTGTCGGCAAGGCACCCAGTGATTTCATCTGCGGTGGCGAGCGTGCCGCACTTTTCGGCACCGCAGGCCATCAGCGCGCCAAATTTGGCGGCATCAGCCTTGACCAGCTTGGGCAAGCATGCGAATCGGCAGGCGTCGTCGTTAAACGCACAGCGCGCAATGCATCCGGTCGAGATCGCGCAACTGTTGGCACCAGACCAGTCGCCGCAGGTCGCCAGCGCATCGAAGCATTTTTCGGCGATACACGCCGTCCACGGCGCACCGGGGCCGGCGGCTTTGCAGTCCTTGGCAGCGCATCCGGCGAAGTCCGACAGTTTCTTCTTGCCTTCGGCCGAGGCATCGGCACCACATGCCGTGAGGCATGTCCCCGAATCCTTCTCAGTTGCGCACTTGGCTACGCACGGCAGCACTTCGGCGCACTCCAGACCGACAGCGGTGTCTGGCGTTGGTCCGGTGTCTGGCTTGGCGGTGTCCGGTGTCGCGACCTGGGTGTCCGCCCCTGCGTCGGTGGCGGCCCCATCAGCGGGTACAGCCGAGTCGGTGGTGACTGCGTCAGCCGCTGGCGTCGCCTTGTCTTGACCACAGGCACAAAAGGCCATCGTGGTGCCGACCGCGAGGAGCAGCAGCGCAGGTGAGCGGGTCGTTGGGGCAAGTAGCAGGCGCATGGGCATTCTCCAGACAGTCAAGGCGCGCGAAGGTAAAACGATTCGTGGCAAAGTCAAGCGGGTTTGGCAGGCTTGCCGCGCACCGCCACCGCGATGCCTGCAGCCACGATGAGCAGACCGCCAGCCATCGCCTGCGGTCCTGGCCACTCCGCGAACAAGACGCCGCCCAGCAACATCGAGAATAGTGGGGTCAAGAACGCATAAACACTGGCTTCGCTGGCGTCGAGCAACCGGTAGCCACTGGTCATGAGCAACTGGGCCATCGCCGCCGCCAAGCCAGTGCCGAGCAAGAGCACGGCTTCGCGACTGTCCGGCACAATCCAGTTGCTGTCTGCCAGGATCAGCGAACCAACGGTCGATGTGGCGGCCAGCGCCCACACGATGAGCAGCGACCGGTTGCGCTTGGCGGCTTTCTTCAGCGAAATCAGGGCCCAGGCTGATGCGACGGCCGATGCCGCGCCGAGCCATGCCCCGTAATTCTGCGTGCTGTCACCGTGGCGCTGACCGACCAGCAGCCACAGGCCGGCGAACGAGGCGACCAGCGCGACGATGCGAATCTTGCTCAGGGTTTCGCCAAGGAGCCCCACCGCCGCCACCGAAGTCAGCACCGGCGACATGTTGTTGAGCAGCACCGCCTCGCCGAGGGGAATGAACCTCAAGGCATCAAAATAGCAAGCAATAGCTACAAATCCTGCGATCGTCCGCGAGGCCAGCACCGGCCAATCGAAGAACACCAGTGGCACCTGCAACTTGCGCCGCAGGCCCTCCATCGCCACCAGCGTCACGGCCGACCGCGCCGCCACCAGCTCAAAGGTGGGAATCGACGCCGAAGCACCTTTGGCCATCGCGCCCATGATCGCGAACAGCAGCGCACCCAGCGCGATCAGGGCTACGCCGCGACTGCGGTCGGGCAGCGCGATGATGCGCGAGACTTCGACTTGAAATTCAGCCAATTCAAGCGCCAAACGCCATGCCGCCATCGCAGCGCAGCACCTGACCGGAGAGGGCGCGCGAGGCCGGGCTGGCCAGAAAGGCAGCGAGTGCGGCCACGTCTTCGGGCAAACCGGGCTGCAGGAGCGCAGTCAGCTGTTTGGCCATCTCGCGGTTGAACAGCGGCACTTGGGCGGTCATCTCGGTGACGATAAAGCCGGGCGCGATCGCGTTGCAGCGCACGCCCTGCTCGGCCCAAGCTTGCGACCAGGCCTTGCACAGCGCGATCACGCCGGCCTTGGAGGCCGTGTAGTTGGTCTGGCCAAAGTTGCCGGCGATGCCCATCACCGAGCTGAGCATCACCACGCTGCCGCCCGGCTGCTGCAGGGGCGCCAGCGCGCGCTGGACCCGCTGC
Source organism: Myxococcales bacterium (assembly GCA_947499075.1). GTDB lineage: Bacteria > Myxococcota_A > UBA9042 > UBA9042 > UBA9042 > SXRM01. The sequence goes on along the minus strand of CANMNA010000007.1, from coordinate 10,418 downwards.
ATGGCCGAGAGGTTGACCGCCAGCACCTGCCGCCACTGGGCCAGCGCCAGCCGCTTGAGCGTGCGATCGCGGGTGATGCCAGCGTTGTGGACGATCACGTCGACTCGACCACCCGGCTGCAGGGCCTGCGCGATCGCCGCAGCGCCCGCCTCGCTGCTGCAGTCGGCAGCGACAAACTGTGCTTTGCCGCCCGCAGCCACGATCGCCGTGACCGTGGTTTGAGCAGCCGCCTGGGCCTGCGGCACGTCGTTGATCCAGACCTGCAGGCCGTCGAGGGCCAAGCGGGTCGCGATCGCCGCGCCAATGCCGCGCGCAGCGCCTGTCACCAACGCCACCCGACCGCTTGGGGCCGTGTCTGGACCACGGCTTGGGGCCGCCAGCAAGTCCAAGCCGGTCAGAAACGCAGACGCACCGCCCAGCAAGTAGGCGACGAGCTCGGCTACCGCGCCAGTATCGGCACCGGCGGCGCGCACCAAGTGACACGTGCCGCCCTGTGGCCCCAATTCCTTGTGCAGCGAGCGCAGCATCCCGGCGGCCGCCTCGATCGCGACCTGTTGGCCCACGGTCGGCTGGGTAGCGACATCGGCGACCACCACCATCCGGCTCAGTTTGGGTCCAAGCGCGGCCGCTTGGCCAGCCTCAAACAGGCCATCCATGCTGGCGGCGCTGGGCAATTCGGCCACGCTGATGTCAGGCGGCGCCACCATGCGGTGCACGACGAGCAACGGTCGCCGATCACCGCGCGCGGCAACGCCTGCAAACGTCGCGGCAAGGTCGCCTGCCGGAGCCGTAACTTGCCCGCCTGCTTGCCGAATTTGACTGGCAAACGCGGGCTTGGCGTGACGATCAACGACCGCGACTGCCGCGCCGCGCGCCAGCAAGATCTGCGCAAGGGTAAGGTCGAGATCGTCTTGCAGCCGGGTCAGCCCAGCGCGGTAGCCTTGCAGCGAGGCCTGTGGGCTGTTGTCGCGGTGCAGCGGCGTCGGCAACTTGATCGGCAGCGGCAAGCCACTCAGCACACGCCGCACCCGCGGGTCGAGGCTCCAGTCGGTCACGGTGGACATCGCAAAGCTCCTGTGCGGCTAGCCGACGGCGGCAAATTGGCCCGTCTGATTGTCACCATGCGCGATATACGCGCGGGCAGGCTGCCATCCGTAGTAGCGCACCGCGTAATCCAAAATCATGCGCCGGGCTGAAAATTGCGGTGCGGTTGCCACCGCGCCCATCTGAATGCGCCGCCAGGCGTGCCTGTCGCCGTAAAATGTTGCCATGACTCGGTTTTGCAGCGCATCACATAGCGCCGCGGCGTCGCGGTCGTCGTCGCGGGTCTCCCAATCTTGCCCGATGGCCCAGCCATTTTGGCCGTCGATGCATCCTTCGGCCCACCAACCGTCCAGAATCGAGCAGTTGGGCACCCCATTGAGCGCAGCCTTCATGCCAGATGTGCCGCACGCTTCCAGTGGCCGCACTGGGTTGTTCAACCAGACATCGACGCCGGCCGCCAGCTTGTGCCCCAGCCACATGTTGTAGTTGGGCAAAAAGCCAATGCGCAGTTCGCCGCGCAGCTGGTGAGAAAGCGTGAGCAGCTCGTGGACGAGCTTCTTGCCTTCGCCATCGCGCTCGTGCGCCTTGCCGGCAAACAGGATTTGGAGCTTGCCGCGGCCCAGCTCGACCAGCCGGGGCAGGTCGCGAAAAATCAGCGTTGCCCTCTTGTACGCCGCCATGCGCCGTGCAAAGCCCAGTGTGAGCACATCGGGGTCAAAGCCAAGCTGGGTTTGGCCATTGGCGTACTCCAGCAGCTCGTATTTGGCCCTGCGCCGCGCTCGGTCAAACGAGTGCGGATCGACCGACGCGATGTTGGTCAGCAGCGAAGGGTCATCGCGCCACCCATGCAGGTGGTGGTCGTACAGCGCACCCATCTCTGGCGAGACCCAAGTGTCGAAGTGCACGCCGTTGGTCACAGCTTCGACCTGAAAATTCTTGAAGTGAGCGGCGCTGAACAGGGGCTGTGCGACCCGCGCATTGATCGCCGACACGCCGTTGACCTTGTTGGCCAGCGACGCCGCCAGCCACGCCATGTTTAGCGAGTCCTCGCCACCGAGCTTGGCGGTTTTCTTGTCGATGTGGCCATCGAGTACGCGTTCGACGTCGCTGTGGGCAAACCGGTCAAAGCCGGCGGGCACGGGGGTGTGGGTGGTGAAGTGAACCCGCTTGCGCGTCGCCTCCACGCTGCCGAGGTCGCGCAACATCGCGGCTGCAAACAGGGCGGTGTGGCCTTCGTTGAGGTGGGCAAACAGGTCGGCACCGTAGCCGCACAGCTTGACCGCTTCGTAGCCGCCCAGCCCAAGCACGGCCTCCTGGCGCAGGCGGTTGAGTACATCGCCGCCGTACAGCAAATTGGAGACCGGACGCCACACCAGCGAATTGCCCTCGACATCGGTGTCCAAAAACAGCACCGGGCAGGCCTTGCCGCCGCGGCCGCGCACCCAGCGCCGCCAGACTTTGATCCGCACTTGCTCGCCTTCGAGCTTGATGACCACAACCTTGCCCGTGTCTTCGAGCACATCCGCCGGGTCGCACAGCGGAAAATCCAGATGTTGCTCGTCGGTCTTGTCGACCGACTGGATACCGTAGCCCTGCTTGTAGAACAGGGTGACGCCGACCAAGGGCAGACCCAGATCCGCGGCAGCCTTGACGTGGTCGCCGGCGAGCACGCCCAGGCCACCCGAGTAGGTCGGAATCGCAGTGGTCAGGCCGATCTCAGCGGTGACATAAGCGAGATTTTTCAAAGTGTTTCCTCGAATCTTGAAAGGAGACGGTTAGAGCTCGTCCAAGCTGCCAATCAGGCGGGGGCCGCGCGACGGCGGCGGAGGCGGGGCGACAGCATCGAGCATCTCAGCGGTCTGTTTGGACAGTTGCGCCCACTCCCACACCATGTCGTTGTACAGCGCCGGCAGCTCGGCCGGCTCAATCGCTTCGGCTGGCATGCGGCGACACAGCACAATCGCCATCTCGTCTTGGTTGATCGGCAGGGCACCCAACGCGCAGGTCATCAGCCGGGCATTGAGCGTCATCAGGCCAACGAGGGCTTGCGGTGTCGCAAACTCGGCAATGTCGGCGACGACCACTGCCGCCAAAAGCGCAACGCCAGCCGCTGGGTCGGGCTCGAGCACCGCCAGACATAGTGCGTGGTGGGCGGGGTGCTCAAAAGTCAGTGCTGCGGCGCTGCCACCGTCATCGACGTCCACTTGGGCGCCTGGCAACTCGCGCTCAATCGCGAACTTGAGCGATTCCGCAAGGGTTTTCAGATCGGCCATCGGCGACACCGCAGGCGACGTCGACGCGCCCGGGTGCGCACCGTAGGCCAAGGGCGGGCTTTGCTGCAAGTCCGGCCGACATTGCTGCTAGGCCAACGCGCGCCGCCGCAGCACGACTAGCCCGGCCAGAATCGCCAGCAACGCGAACCATGGCGTGCCGGCGGCCCCAGACTGACAGCCGCTATTGGCGTTGTTCGGGATAACCGCGCCATCGCAGCGTGTAGCGACCTTGAGGGCGTTGGGCAGCGCCTTCTGATCACCATTGGGCAGTTCGGCGAACACGGTGTACTCGGCCGTAGCCAAGCCTTTGGGCAACAAAGCCGTGGCTTTGGCCGGCGACTGGACGTCGACTGCTTGGAGTGCGGCGGAGCCGACGCGAAATTTCATGCCCTTGACGAAGCCAAAGCCCAAGATCGTCAAGATGGTGTCCTTGTCAGCGGGCACACAGGTCGGGTTGACGGCATCGATGGACAATGGACCGGCGCCGACCGCGGTCTCACCGGCGGTCGTCTCGCCGCCAGAATCTGGGGCGGCAGCTGGCAGCAGGGTAAAGGCGCCGACCTTGAATGCAACCTGGCCATCTGGGTTGGTGACCACGAGGTCATATTGCCCGGCCGCAATGCCGACCACGGTCGCCGAGAACATGCCCGACGTCAGGGTCTCAGCCTTGACCGCGATCGCCTCGGTGCCAAGCTTGGCCTTGAGCCCGGCCACGAAATTGCTGCCGTAGACGTCGATTTGCAGCGGCTGCTTGTCGACGCCGCCCGAACTAGGAGTAACCCCGGTGATCGTTGGCTGGCCAGCGGCACCGGTATCCTTGGTCACAGTGACATCGGGTCCACCGGTCGAGCTGCCATCGCTGCCGCCACCGCTGCCGCCACCGCTGCTGGCGTCGCTGTCAACCGGTGCCACCCCGTCGACACCCAGCCGCAAGATGAAGTCGCCCTTCATCTGGATGTTGGTCGTTGAGATTTGTTCGACAAATTTCCAGGCCTTGGTGCCGGAACAGGTGCCGACCGGCCAGACGATGTGCATCAGGTTGGCGCCGGGCGTCGTCGCAGAGTCGGTCAGCGCCGCCAAGTTCTGGCACCCGCACAGGTCGATGCCCAAGCCGGTTTCCATCTTGGTGCACTCCAGCTTGCCCCACATGTTCTCTAAGCTCGCAGTCTCGTTGAGGTACCGAATCGCGACATAAATGTTGCCAGCGGTGATGAGCGGCGGGTGATTCTCGGGCTTGCTCCAGTCGAACTGGTAGATCATGCCGTTGTTGCCCACGACCGGTTGGCCAATATTGCCGCCTGCAGCGAAGTCTTTGGTGGTCACCGCATACACGGGCGGCCCTTTGGGTGCCGGACCAGTGCCATCGTCGTTGTAAATTTCGATCGAATAGTCGCCCTTTTGCTCTTTTTGCCCGTCAGCTTGGGCCATCACGAACTCAACGGTGAGGATCTTGACCGGGTAGTCTTCGGCTTTGGGCTTGTACAGTTGACCCCAGGCCTCGCCCTTGACGAAACCTGGGTGGGCGAACAGCGGGTGTTGCTTGAGACCATTGGCCAGCGTCGCCATGTCGCCCGGCAGCGAGTCGTAGTGCCAAATGACCTTTTCGGCAAAAGCGGGCGCGCTCACGGTCATCAAGGCCAAGCAGGCGGCGGCAAGCGCGGCGCCCATGCGGCAAGGTGTCAACATGTCTGATGCTCCGTGGGCGACGCCCCGAAAAAGGGAGATGGTGGCCATGCAGGCGACTGGACGCCCGCAGGCGCGGCCGGTGTCACGCTACACGATTTCAGCAATGGCGCAACAACTCTTCGCCAATTTGCACATATGGTCGCCAAGGCCTGCCCTTGTGCTAAGGAACGGTCAAGGAACAACTCGATCACTTTGGTGCTGCAAGGAGCGGCGAGTCGGCTGTGAAGCCGCGAACTTGCGACCCACCAAGCAAGCACTGAACTGTCCAAGCCATACTTGGACAGTTCCGAAGAGGGTGTAGCCAAAAAGGCTGAGTTGGGCGAGGGCCTGCGAGGACCGAAAACTCCGGCATTTTCACGGTCAGAATAAATTCTGCGGCTACAGGTAACGGTGTCGGCCTGCGTCGACACCCGGCCGGGCACCCGCCCCAAATTCCCCACAGAAATCTCCCGCGGCCCCCGATTTGAGATGCGCAGTGCTGGGTTGCTTGCTGCGCTCGACAAGGAACAAGGAGCTGAAAAAGTGAGGCGTACTCTGGTACGCCGCAGCGAGAGAAGCGACGCAGTGACACAGAGATGCGCTCAAAGCGGGGGATCGCGGCCGCGCAGGCGGGTGCCGTCACCTGTAGCCGCGCAATTCATTGCGACGGCGTCCCCGCAACGGTTTCGGCTGCGGGTTGCCAGTGGACTCAATTGGCTACACCCTCTACGGCGTCGCTGTCTACTTGCGCTCGGTGCGCCGCAAGTACTTGTTCTGCAAGTAGCCGCCCTTGCCCGCCGCCGGCCCGGACAACGCATCGACCCGCGACCAGCCCTTGCCGGTGTCAAGGTGCACGTGCACCAACACACCGTCGTCGAGGACCGCAATATTTTCAGAAGCTTCGCCAGCCGAGCTGCGCAACACCACACTGTCGCGGGCGGCGCTCGATGGCAGCGCAATCAAGTGGGTTGCCCGTGCCAGCCGTTGTGCCGCGGCAAAAGCCTCGATGCGCTCGGTGGCAAGGGTCTTGCGCTGATCCTCGGCAGCGACCTTGTAGCGCGCGGGGATGTCGCGCAGCGAAAACGTGCGCAGCGCCGCCACCGCTTGCTCTGCGTCGTGCAGGGCCGCTTGGTCGGTGCCCTTGCCATCGCGGACCCGGTCAATCGCCGCGTCGGTCAGCTTGGTTTGGGCCTGCAGCGGCGCCAGCAGCGCCTGCAGCTCTTCAGCCGACACCTCGGGCGCGGGCGCCTGCCAGGCATCGGCGGCGACTTGGGGTGCTTCCGGCTCTGCTTGCGCCTTGGCTGCCTGCTCACCGGGGTAATCCGACAGGTGTTGCTCGACCCGCTTGCCCTCGCCCGGACGCTCGCCCAGCGTCTTGACCACACCTTCAGGCAACACGGAGACCAACGTGGCGGTGCCGCCCATCAGCAGCCACAACACCAAACCCGCGACGATCAAGCCGCCCACCCCCAGCCCGCCAAAGACCAGCAACCGGGAGTTGGACTGCTCGGCCGGCGGCGTCGCCTTGTTGCCCGATCCGAAGCCAGTGGCCATCATTTTTGGCCTGCGGCGACTTTTTTGCTGTTGGGCACGCAGTAGCGCTGGGTGGTCGACTTGGTGGCCGGATCGGCCTCCGAAAACGTCCAGCAGAACGCCTGCGAGCCACACACCGGATCGTCGTCGCCGGTGCACGCGGTGGTGCAAAACGAATCGAGCCCAAAGTAGGACAGGCACACGTTGTGATCGCAGTGCGGATGCTGGCGGACCACACACGAGCTGGTGTCCTTTTCACCCGCCGGCGGCTTTTGGGCGGTGCAGATGAACTTGTCGGTGACGACTTTGTCCAAGGCGCAGACACCGTACAACGGCTGGGTCTCGCAGCCCAGCAGCGCGGTGGCGCAGACTGAAGCAGCAACGGCAGCCAACACTTTCCACGTCGCACTCACCGCTGCCGTACCCCTGTTTACCATCGCTTCCTCACTGGGTTTGGCCCGTACCTGTTCTCGCCCCGCCAAATGGTAGCGCAGCGCGGCCAGCGGGGGAAGAGCACTACTTGTTCATCCACGGCGGGGGGGCGTCCCCGCGATCGACCGCGGGTGGCTTGCCCGGTGCCGGCTTGGCCTCGCTGTGCACTTCCTTCTTGGGCTTGGCCGAAGGCTCTGGCGGCGGCTCGGGTGCGGGCTCGGCGACTTTGGCGGCCTCGACCGCAGGGGCCGCGGCGGGAACAGCGGGTACGACATCGACAACCACAACGCCTTGGGGGGGCGCAGTCGTCTGTTCGGCTTTGGCCGACAAGTAGGCCTTGCCGACAATCAGGCCAATGCCGACCAGCAGCGCGCCGCCCGCCACGCCAATCAGCATCCCGGCTTTGGAGCCGCCCTGACTCGGCTGGGCCAGCGGCGCACCCTGCAGCGCCGGCATCAGCTGATGCGCCACTGGTTGGCTGGCCAGCTGCTGGCGGTCCTGCTCCAGCCGCCGCTTGTCTTCGTCGAGCTTGCGCCGCTCGGCCTGCCCCTGCTCTTCCATGCGCTTGAGACGCAGCTTTTCGGGATCCAGTTCCACTTCTTCACCATAAGCGGCGGCGAGGCCGACAAAAAGGGGCAGCAAGTCGAAAGAATTGGCCATATCGTCGGCGTCGCCGAACCGATCGCTTGGGTCAAACGCCAGTGCCCGCCGCAAGAATGCCTGTGTTTGCGGATCCAAGCCACTGCCCGCCGCTTCGGTCAGCACATCGTAGGTGGGCGAGGCTTTTTTCTGCACGATGTCATCGGAAGAGCTGGCAAATGGGTGCTGGCCCAGCAGCAGCTCAAAAATCATCACACCCACCGCCTACAGATCGGTCCACGGCCCCAACCGCTGCTTCCACAGCTGCTCTGGCGCCATGTACGCCGGCGTGCCCATGGCTTGGGTCGTCTCGGTGCCATCTTGCACAAACTTGGCCAGACCAAAATCGAGCACCTTGACATGGGCCGGATCGCCATCTTTGGCCTGCAGCATGATGTTTTCGGGCTTGATATCGCGGTGCACAAGCTGGCGCGGCGGGGCATGGGCATCGCCGAGCGCCGACAGGATCTGGCGCACCCTATGCCAGCACAGCGCGGGCTGCACGGTTTTCTGGTCGGCTTGGTGCTGCTCGATCAAGCGCTTCAGGGTCAGCCCACCGGCCACGTACTCCATGACCAAGAACGGCGTGTCGTTGGCAGTGCCGACATCGAGCAGGCCCACGATATTGGGGTGATCCAGCGCCGCCAGCGCCTCGCCTTCGAGCTGGAACTTCTTGAGCGTGGCCGCGGCGCGCTCCAGGTTGTCATCGCGGCGCGACAGCACTGTGCGTGCGGCCCTTGTCGTCGTGGACCCGGTACACCACGCCAAAGGCGCCGGCACCGAGCTGCGCCACCGCCAGCCACGCACCGATGCGGGTGCCGATCAGCGGATCGGCCGGGCGGCGCGTCTGCTTGATCGCGTCAAAGTCGGCCGGCGGGATGCGGTGGTGGCCCTTGCGCACGCAAATCGTTTGATCACAGGCCGAAGCGGCCGCGCCTGGCTCTTCGCACAGCGGGCAGCGGCCCGGAACCTGCACGATGGCGGTGGGGAGCGAGGAGTCGGTCATGGGCCAGCTGCCGCAACTGCTTGGGCGGGTGGCGATTCTAGACCACGGCGGCCTCTCAAATTCCCCACAGAAATCTCCCGCGGGCCTCGATTTGAGATGCAGATCAAGGAACAAGGAGCTGAAAGAGCGAGGCGTACTCTGGTACGCCGCCGCGAGAGAAGCGACGCAGGGACGCAGAGATGCGCTCAAAGCGGGGGATCGCGGGCCTGACGGGCAATTGCCTTTGGGCGACGCCGGGACTAGACTCGCCCGTGCGTCGGCCGGAGTTTCTGGCTGGCGCGGGAGGAAGTCCGGTGGAGCCCGCGCTGCAAAGCGACAGGCGATTCCGGCGCTGACCCGCAACCGTGAGTGCCCGCCGCGCTTCAGACCGCACGGCAGGCACAAGCCGGGAACTCCCGTTGGATGCGTGCTCTCTCGCGGAGATGGAGGGCGGCGTTGCGTGGCGCACCTGCGTTTTCGGCAGGGGCGGACGCAGTCCCGGGGCAATCCGGGTCAGCCGTTTGACAGCGTGGGCAGCGTAGCCAGCGGGACCGACCGGTCCTTTGGTCTGTGCGAGGCTACCCGTGAGCAGTTCTATCCGTGTTTTTGTCGTCCTGGTCAGTGCAGCTATCTTGGCGTTGGGATGCGACAGTGGCACCAGCGGCGGCGCAGCCGCAGCCACCCCTGCGATCGAGATTGTCGGCAGCTGGACCAACAACTTCGCCGGTGACGAGACGATTACTGCCGACAAGTGGACCTCGGCCGGCGGCGCCGCCAAAATCGTCGAACTCGACAACGGCAAGAACCTTGCCTACACCCAAAACGCCGCCGATGCCCAGTACGGTCCAGCCAAGTTCAACAAGACGGTGTGGACCGAGCCCAAGGCGGACAGCTTCTACTACTGCATGATTGACTTCAACAAAGACTCGCTTGCCCTGGCCAAAGCCAGCACGCTGGTCGCCGACGACAAGGATCTTGAAAAGTCGGGCTGCGCCGGCTTTGGTTGGACCAAGATGACCAAGAAGAAGTGATGCGCCGCGCCTGCCTGGTCGCGCTGCTGGCCTGTGGCTGTGCGACCGATCTGGATGGGCCGCCGGTGGCCAAAGTCGCCGATCCGTTTGCAGATCGCGTGGTGCGGTTTGCGCCGGGGGCCAATGCCGGTTTCGGCCAAGCCAAGCTGCCCGGCATCGCGCTGGGATCACCGCGCGGCGTGGGCGACTTGGCGGGCAGCCTCGACGTCGTGTCGCTCGGCAATTCCGGCACCATCGAAGTGGCGTTTGACGACATCATCGCCACCGATGGTCCGGGGCCCGATTTGCTGGTGTTTGAGAATCCGTTCAAGGGTTATGTCGAGACCGGCAGGGTTTCCGCCAGCGCCGATGGCGTGGTCTGGCTGACATGGCCGTGCGATCCGCAGACAGGGGTCGGTTGCGCCGGCGTGCACCCTGTGTTCGCGGCGCCGGGCAATGGCATTTCGGCGACCGACCCGGCGGTGGCAGGCGGCGATGGGTTTGACTTGGCGGCCATTGGCCTGAAGACCGCGCGGTTTGTGCGGATCGAGGACAGCGGTGCCAACCAGTACCAGGGCAATTCTGGCGGGTTTGACCTCGATGCGGTGGCGGTGGTCCATGGGCACGCGCTCAAGCCGTAGATCCGGAGGAGGCGCGACGCTGTGACGCGTGGTGGCTGGCGTAGTCAGCGACAAGCGTCCCTCAACCCTGCAATTTGACAACTAGGCAGACGCTCTGCATCATTTTGGAATCGCAAATTCCATTTGGCACTGTTTTTCGGAATCATGGTCACCAGAAATCTCAACCCGATACCAGGAAAGAGTTTTTCTGATCGGC
>CANMNA010000006.1 GCA_947499075.1 Myxococcales bacterium | reverse complement strand
AAATTCCCCACAGAAATCTCGCGCGTCCCCCGATTTGAGATGCAGATCAAGGAACAAGGAGCTGAAAGAGCGAGGCGTACTCTGGTACGCCGCAGCGAGAGAAGCGACGCAGTGACGCAGAGATGCGCTCAAAGCGGGGGATCGCGGTGGGTCACCGCGCCAGTTGGGTCAACGCGCGGCGGCTTCCCCGTTGGCCAGCGGGACAATCCCGTCAAGAATTGGCCGACCTAGCTGAACAGGACTCCGCCTGCCAGGGCCCTGCGGGCAATCAGCCCAACGGCGCGGACGCCGCTTTGGGTCGGCTCGGCCGTAACCGCAATCGCCTCGACCATTCTTGCCAGCGCTTGACGCAGCGGTTGCCGGGCGCCAAAGGCCATTTCGGCCAGATGCAGCCGCTGGGGGTGACCCAAGAAGCCGGCGTCCAGCGTCAGGTGGGCCGACAGGTGCGCGGACACATCTTCGCCGACCAAAGCGAAGCGCTGCAGCTGCAGGTGGGCGCCGCGGTCAATGGCTTCGCGCGCGCGGCGGTTGAGCAGCAGGCGATTGTGGCGGTCTTGCAGCAGCGCATCGAGCAGCGCCAGTGTCGGGCCCACCCAGCGCGCCGTCACCGAGGCATGAGCGTAGGGGGCCAAATCGCCCAGCGGCTGGCGCACCGGCTCGCGCACGGCCAGCACAGCATCAGGCTTGAGCTCACGCGCGGCCTTGGCCACCAGCCACGAGGGCTGCCGGTAACGGGCGAGCGTGTCAAAAAGAGCAATGCGATCAAAGCTTGCAGGCCCAAATGCAATCTCGCCATAGGGCTTGGCCACCAAGGTCAGCTGGGCGGCCAGTGCCGCCGGCAAGTGCGGGTGCCAGGCCGCGATGTCATCGTCTTCCAGATCGGCGACGGTCACAAAGTGGCCTGCGCGCGCCAGACTCTCGGCCAAATCGCGGCGCAGCGCCCCAGCAAGCAGCGTGCGACCCGGGCTCTGCTGCAAAATCCAGCGGTCCAGCTGGGGCAAAACCCAAGCAGTTGCCTGCGGGTCACGGGCGTAACCGGGCAGGGGCACTGCCCAATTGCGGCGAATTCCATCAATTTCGCGGCGGAGACGGACCAAGAATGCCTGCACAGGTCAGGCCGGCACGCCCGGCCCAAAATCGGAGAGGATCAGGGCAACTACGAGCGACCCAGCAGCCATGCACATCGCTTGCGGCACTGGTCAGCCCGGCGGCCACGCAAAGGCCCGACCGGCGAGCAGGTGGGCGTGCAAGTGAAAGACACTTTGGCCGGCACCGGCACCCGTGTTGATCGCAGTCCGGTAACCAGCATGCGCCAACCCAAGCTGCGCGGCGACAGTGCGCACGCCGGCCAAGACCTTGCCGAGCACCAAATCGTGATCCGGCCCCGAATCCGCCAGCGACGCCAAGTGGATCCGCGGAATCACCAAGATGTGGGTCGGCGCCTGCGGGTGCAAGTCGGCAAACGCGACAACATCGGTGTCTTGATAGACAAACCGGGTGCCGAGCTCGCCAGCGGCGATGCGACAAAATAGGCAGTCGCTGGCCATCAGGTCACCGTGTCTGCGCATGAGATCACCGTGTCTGCGCGAGGCGGTGGCGAACCGGTCGACTCACTTGGCGAGGCGAACGGCTTTGGCTGCGGCCTTGGCCGTGACGATCATCCGCTTGCCGCGGGCGATTTTCTTCTTGCGTGCGTCTAACCGACGCATCTTGGGAGTGCGACTGCCGCTGCCCATGGAGACTCCTGATGGGGCCAGCGCGCTGGCTGCCCCGACGTTGAACTGAGGTGCGCTGACTGGGTTGCCAGACTAGGTTGCCAGACTGCGTTGTCAGACTAGGTTGCGCCGACTGGGGTGGCCGCGCCGAAATTTGGCTGGGCCGTCGGTGGCCGCGCCGACCGGAGAACCCGATGGCGCGGTGGGCCGCAATTCTAAAGCGGGAGCTTGTGTGTCGTCAACTGCAAACTGCCGGCGGACCAGGTTGCCCGCAGCAGCGCGAAGTGCCCGGCGCGCATCCGGCACACCGCGACCGCGCCGTCAGGCACCGCCATCAGCGCCAAAATCCGTGTCGCACCGGCAATGGGTTGCGGTTCATCGGCGCGCAAGGTCTTGGCGTTGACACCCAGCAACAGCGCGTCGCCCGCCGCATCGTCCTTGGGCAGGGCCGCAAACCACAGCCGACCTGCCCGGGGGTCCAGCGTCCATGCATGATCGACCGTGAACTGGGCCATCGGAAAAAACCGGCGGCGCAGGTCGGTCGAACAGAACGACACGCGATCGCCGGCGAGCACCAAAAGCGAGGGCTGGGCCGCGATCGTCTGCCGGTCAAATGGGTCGATGGTGGTAAAGCTGGCGTAGATGCGGTCTTGATCTGGCCAAGCGATCGCGCGCGCGATGTGGCCGATGGTCTCGCCGAGGGCCTGGTCGGTCCAGGTCGCTATGGGCTCGCCGCCATCGTCGAGCAGCGCCAGCGCCCAGCGACGGTGATCGCGCTGCGCCGGGTGCGACGTCGCCAAGATCGTACGCACCCTTTGTTCAACTGCACAAATAGACAGAAGATTTGGTTGCGTTCGTCGCCTGTCGGTCACTTCAAGGGTCGCGCTGTCGATGCGCACCAGCTGCGTCGCACCGGGCCGCTGGCCGTGCGCGGAGAGCAAGTGCCAGCGCGGCGCCGCAGGGTCCAGCGCGGTGCCCAGCACCCGATCGTCGCCGCCCAAGACGGTAGCCAGGTCCAGTCCGCCCAGAATCTCAGGCGGGTCGGGCGGCGCATGTCCAATGCTCATCAGGCGGTTGCCGGCAATCGCAGCCGCGCGCAGCTGGCCGGCGACGCCCGCCAAGCGTGTCGTTGTGACGGCCTCGATCGCAAATTCCGTCGGCAAAGCAAACGGCTGCAGGCCCAGCGTGTCCAAGACCACGCACAGCCAGATGTCACCTTGCATCAGCACCAGCCGCCCATCGACCACTGCCGCGGCAAATGGCTTGGCTGGGTCGAGCTTTTGTAGCCCAGGGGGCATCATCTTGCCGCGTAAATTGGGCCCGGCCGCGGTGTTCAACCGCACCCGCAGCGCCGCGAGCTCGGCCTGGGGCAGCAAATGAGAAAGCTCGCTGCAGGCCGCCCGCGCGGCAAACCACGCTGACCGTTGCAGGGCTGCCTCAAATTCGGTTTGAAGCTGCAGGGTGCGCGTACGGCTTTGGCGCGCGGCCAGCAGATCGGACCGCAGCGCTTTGATCGGCGCTGTCGGGGCCTGCTCGCCGGCAAAAGCCTGCAGGGCGGCGGCAGCATCGTCGAGGTCGCCGTGGTCCAGCATCGCCTGAACAGCTTCCACGAAGGCCTGCGCCTGGACGGCCTGGTCAGCCGCTCGGTGGGCCGCAATCCGTTGTGAAGCAGCCTTGACGGACGGTCCCGTGCGCCAATCGGCTGGCAGCTTGGCGACACAGCTTTGCAACACATCCGGATCGGCGTGCTCGGCCAGCCGCTGGCGCAGTTCCAGCAAGGCATGGAGCGCTGGTGTCCGCTGTGTCAGCGCTTGATTGCCTGAGCAGCTGTAACCCTCCAGCACTGCCAGCCAGGCGCGGTGCAACGGATCGGCGGTGGCGGCAAAGGACACTTGGACACGCGGGCCGCGGGCCACCACGATCTGGGCCAGCGCCAGCAGCGCCGTGGCCACATCGCCGCTTTGGGCCGTTGTCACCCAAGCCTGCAACTGCCGGGCCTCGATCAGCGCGGTCACATGGCCAAGCCAGCGCCTGTCGGCCTCGGGCGCGCCGGGCAGGTCGGCCAGCGTCTGGGCGGCCTGCAGCGCCGCGGTCAGGTTGTGGCTATCCAAGGCCTGCGCGATGCCTTGCCGCAGCGTAGCCGCGGACGCCAAGCGCTGCTGGGCCTGGAGCTTGGCGTGTAGGCTGGCAAAGAGCGGCTGATCGCCCCATTGGGACCGATGGCGCTGCAACTCGGCGTGCGCAGTGGCCAAGTCGTGCCCAGCCAGCGCGGCCGTAGCTGGCTGCAACGCTTGCGCTGCCGCCGCGTGCGCGGCCTGAGCGGCCAATTGGCTGCGGGTGGCATGGCGCTTGGCTGCTTCCGGATCGCCTAGGCGGGCCAGCGCCGGATCCAACGAGGCGCTGCGGGGGTGCGCCGCCGCTGCTGCAGCATGGCCAACCGTGGCCCACAGTTGTAGCAACTGCAGGGCCTTGCTGTCGTCGGGCGGCCCAAACGCCGGGTCATCGAGCCACGCCGCAATCTCGTCGCATTGGCCAAACCGCTCGACTTGAAAGACCGCGTAGGCTGCAACGGCTGGCAGCGCCGCGGCGCCGGTCGCCAAGTGCGCGGCTGCCAAGTAGGCGTCGCGGGCCAGCGCAAACTCGTACGCCGCCTCCGCTTGCGCGCCCGCCTCAGCGGCGGCAGCGGCATTGGGGTACACGGCTGCGGCGTGGGCGAGGCGCGGCTTGGCGAACGCGCCTTTCTTCGATGAGACAGCGGTTGGGGGCACGAAAAGGCCTCAAGCCGGGACGCCAGCGGGCGCGCAGACGGCTAGAACTGCACCAGCACGCCGCCAGTGCCCTTGGTGAAGCTAGGCGGCGCCAAGGTGGGCGACGGCGCGTAATACCACGCTGCAGCCGAGCCAGCGGCGACCGCGCCAATGATGCCCCAGAACCACCACTTGGCGTAAATGGGCTTGGCCTCGACCACCGATGGCCCTTCGGGCCCGACGATCATGCGCGGCTTGAGCACTTCATCGACCAGCTTGTCGATTTGCTCGCGCGTGGCTTTGTCGCGCTTCTCCCAGTTGATCTCGCGGGTGATCTGGTTGATGACTTGGCGGCTGTTCAGGTTGGCCAACGCGAGTGAAACCTTCATTTTTTCGCGGGTGCCGGTCGCCTGCAACAGCACGACGTGGCTGGTCGCCATCAGGCCTTCGGCTTCGCCCAGCACTTCTGGCTTGCTGGCGCCGCCGACCACGGCTTCCAGGCCTTTGCGCAGCGACTCCAGCGCGGCTGCGCGCCGGGCGGGCTCCAAGCGCTCATCGACCACTTGCCCTGACTTGTCGACCACCACCTTGCGGGCCTTGCGGGCAAAACCCTGCTTGGTGATGCTGATCATCTGCTCGCCCTTGGTGCTCTGACCAAAAGTCGGCGTCAGGCCCATGTAGCGGCCATTGACGTAGACCCGCGCATTGGGTGGGTCGGTGCGGATCTCAAATTCTACCGGTTCGCGCGCCGACACGTTGCCGCGGGCCTTGACCAAGGCGGCCTGGGCTTTGGGCGAGTACTTGCTGACGTCGATGGTCACCACCGCCTTTTGATCCGCTTGGGCGGCGCGCTCAAAGTTTTTGTCGCTGCCCTTGGTGTCGCCGGCCAGCAATTGGGCGGTGGCGAGCAGCGCCAGCGTTTTGGGCACCACGGTGGTATCGGGCAGGACTGCGTAGGCGATCAGGTAGTTGCCGACTGCATTGTCGAGGTCTTCAGCGGCATCCTCGAAATTCTTGGCGTCCATTTTCTTCAGCGCCGCGGCGACCGATTGCTCGGCGGTCTTGGCGCTCTCTTTTTGGATGTCCTCGGCGCCATAGTTCAGGGCTGCGTCCAAGTCGTTGTAACGCACTTGCTTGTTGCTCTTGAGCGCGCGTACGACATCGAACGCAATCTCGCGCGTCGCCGCCTCTTCCGCCGACAGGTCGACCATGGTCAGCAGCATCGCCTCTTCGGCCCATGCGCTGCCACCGCTGCACCATAGGCATGCGGCCAAGGCGAGTGGCGCGGTGCGTCGCAGCCAGGGTTGGGGCCGACTTTGGTCGATCATCTGCATCCTCAAGCACTTGCGCGCGGTGTGCCGGGCCAGTGCCAGCGGCATTGTCCAACGCTCTTGGCCGATTGTCGAGATCGCCGCCATTACGGGGCGAGATCGCTAGAAATCGTCCAGATCTTGCCAAAGTAGTCCACGGCGGACTGGACTAGCTTGGCGTCAGCAGTCTTGGCCCCGATCTCGTGGTAGGCGGTGAAACCGCCATAGCCCCAGTTGTTGGTGCCCAGCATGAGCACGTTATCCACGATCAAGAACTTGGCATGGGTGATGACAAACCCTGGGTCGTTGCGGACCTTGCAGCCCAGTTTGGCCAAGTACGAGCCCGAGGCCCCGTTGATCTCGTTGCCAATCTGCAAGGGGTCGGCGTTTTGCTCGAGCAACACTTGGACCTTGACACCGCGACCGACCGCCGCCCCCAGCTTTTTGGCCAGTTGCGTCACTTCCGCGGTGGCCGAGCTCTGGTCGATGTTCATGCCGTACACGCACAGCATGATGCGCGACTTGGCGGCATCGATGAGCGGCGCGGCAAGGCCAAAATAGCCACCATCGGCATACAGCGTCACCAACTTGCTGGTGCCCTTGGGGATCGGCACTGGTACAGTCGGGTTGGTCCACAGCTTGTCGATCCAAGCGTGCACTTGGGTCACCGCCGCGGGATCGCGCAGCAACAGATTGGTTTCGTTGTTCTTGGTCATCGAGGTCGATGACCAGTTGGTCGAACCGAAAAGAGCGCCCTGCTCGCTGGCCACCACTTTGGCGTGGGTGCGCAGCTTGTTGCCGTCGAGCTTGGCCAGCACGCCAGCGGCCTGAAGCTGGGCCACAGCCTGGGTGTTGTACGTTACTTCATCGTCCAGCA
Organism: Myxococcales bacterium; assembly: GCA_947499075.1. Classification (GTDB taxonomy): domain Bacteria; phylum Myxococcota_A; class UBA9042; order UBA9042; family UBA9042; genus SXRM01. Next base: position 41,002 of record CANMNA010000006.1, on the reverse strand, counting down.
AGACTTTGACGTCGACGCCGCGCTGCTTGGCCTTGATGATGGCGGCGACCAGCAGGCCGACCGTATCTGCGGTCGTCAGTTCAAATTGCACAATCCGCAGCTTGGTTTGCGCAGTCTGGATCACATCGCGGGCTTTGGGAAAGTAGCTGTTGTTCAGGACCAACTCGACCGGATCGCCAGGCGGCAGCAACGTCGTGGTCGTTTGTCCGACTGTATCAGCGCCAGGAGCAGGACCCGTGTCGGGGTCGACACCCGCAGCGTCGGCACTGCCGTCGTACACCTGACCAGTTGCAAGCGGCTGGGGCTCGGCACACGCCCAAGCCGCGCCAAGCGATGCGGCGCACGCCATCCACCGCGCGACCGGGCGCCAGCACGGGCTAGGTCGTGTCATGTCAGCAGGCTAGGCGGGCACCGCGGCGGCACCCTTGCGGTAGCGTCGGGCCAGATTGTGCAGCTTGTCGAGCAACTCGTCGACCATGAACGGTTTATCCAAGTGGTCGTCGGCACCGTACAAAGGCGCGGTCATCTCGTTGAGGTTGGGGCCGATTGCGGTGAGCATCAGGATCCCGACATCGTGGTAGTCCTTGTTCGCCCGCAAGGCCTTGCAGACCTCCCAGCCGTTGACGGCCGGCATCATGACATCGAGCACGACCAGATCGGGCTTGTTGGCCATCGCGGCCGCGAGCGCTTCCTCGCCATCGCAGGTCAGCGTGACGCGATAGCCAGCCGACGCAATGGTCTTGCGCAGCACGTCCGCGATCTCAAAATCGTCCTCTGCGACCAAGACGTTGATGCCGTTGTCAGATGCCATGCGCGATCCAAGGGCGGCGTAGGCCGCACAGTCAGTGTGCCGCATGCGGCGGCGGGCGGCAACGGGCGGCAACGGGCGGCAACGGGCGGGGGTGGGCCGCCAGCATGCTTGCCCGACTGTGACGCATCTACCAGAGTTTGCCTATTCAATTCATAGTTCTGAACAGAGGGAGTTCTGAACAAAGGGTGCGTCCGATCATCTCTCGGCTTCCGATCATCTCTCGGCTGCCGATCATCTCTCGGCTTCCGATCATCTCTCGGCTTCCGATCATCCCTCGGCAACCGTGCCCTGCAGCGCCCGCTCGACTTCGGCCACGCTGGCGCCCTTGCGCTTGGCATACTCGGCCACTTGGTCTGAGCCCACAGGACCCACGTTGAAGTAGCGGGCGTCCGGATGGCCCAAGTATAGGCCAGCGACCGTTGCGCCCGGATGCATGGCCAAGGTCTCGGTGAGCGTGATGCCGATGGTGTCAGGGTTCAACAGCGCCCACAGCTTGGTCTTGTCGGTGTGGTCGGGGCACGCCGGATAGCCAAACGCCGGACGAATGCCGGTGTAGCGCTCGGCGATGAGCTCCTCGTTGGCCAAACTTTCGGCGGGCGCGTGCCAGCCGCGCCGGACCTGCTCGTGGAGCCACTCGGCAGTCGCTTCGGCCAGCCGGTCGGCCAGGGCCTTGGCCAAAATCGCTTGATAGTCATCAAGCTGGGCCTGATAGTCCGCAACAAGCTCGTCCAAGCCGATGCCCGCTGTCACCGCAAAGGCACCGACATGATCGCGCACACCCGCGTCTTTGGGCGCCACCCAGTCGGCGAGGCACAGGTGCGGCTTGGCCGGGTCAGTCTTGACCTGCTGCTGGCGCAGGAAAGAAAACCGCGCCAATTCCTGGTGCTTATCTTCATCGCCGAACAGCACAATGTCGTTGTCTTCGCTGCACGCAGGCCAAACACCCCACACCACACCGATTTCTAGGGTGCCGTCGCGGGCGATCTCGTCGAGCATCGTCTGCGCGTTGGCATACAGCTCGCGGGCGGCAGCACCTTGATCGGGATCATCGAGCACCGCTGGAAACCTGCCGCGCATGTCCCAAGCGACGAACAGAAAGGTCCAGTCGATGTAGCGGGCGATCGTGGCAATCGGCACCTGCAGTGCAACCTGCCTGCCGATCTGCGCGGGCTGCAGCACGGTTGTCGCATCAAATGTCACCGCGGGCTTCTTGCTACCGACCTGGCTATACGGCACCAGCGGCCGGGCTTGGCGCTGGGTGTGCGCGTCGCGCAACTTCTGCTGTTCGCTGCGCAATTCCACCAAAAAAGCCGCTGAGTCCTGACGGGTGACAGCCGCTGCCGCTTGCACCGCCCGCGAGGCATCGAGCACGTGGACCACCGGCCCGTCGTACTGGGGTGCAATCTTGACCGCAGTGTGCTGGCGACTGGTCGTCGCGCCACCAATCAGCAGCGGCAGCGTCATGCCGCGCAACTGCATCTCTTTGGCAACGTGGACCATTTCGTCCAGAGATGGCGTGATCAAACCCGACAGGCCGATCGCGCGCACGCCGCGCGCTGCCGCTTCGCGCAGGATGGTGTCGCTGCTGACCATCACGCCCAAGTCGATGATCTCCCAACTGTTGCACGCCAACACCACGCCCACGATGTTCTTGCCGATGTCGTGGACGTCGCCCTTGACCGTCGCCAGCAGAATCGACCCTTGGGCACTGGAGCGCCCCGCCTGCTTGGCTGCGAGCAGGTGCGGCTCGAGCCACGCCACGCCGCGCTTCATCACCCGTGCGCTTTTGACAACTTGCGGCAGGAACATCTTGCCCGCGCCAAACAGGTCGCCCACGATGCGCATGCCGGCCATCAGCGGGCCTTCGATCACCGCCAGCGGCGAACCCAGCACGGCAAACGCCTCGGCCACGTCTTCTTCAATGTGCTCGACCAGCCCGCGCACCAGCGCATGGGCCAGCCGATCAGCCACTGGCAACTGGCGCCAACTCTCGTCGTGCACTTGCTTTTTGAGGCCGCCTTGGAAGCGCGCCGCGATGGTGACCAGCCGCTCGGTCGCGTCGGGTCGCCGGTTGAAAATGACGTCCTCGACGTGCAGCAGCAACTCCTTGTCGATATCCGCATACACCGCGATTTGACCGGCGTTGACAATGCCCATGTCCAGCCCAGCCTGGATCGCGTGGTACAGAAACGCCGAGTTCATGGCCTGGCGCACCGGCTCGTTGCCGCGAAACGCGAAGCTCAAGTTGCTCACGCCGCCAGAAATCTTGACGCCTGGGCACAGCCGCTTGATCGCGCGGGTGGCCTCCAGAAACGACAGCGCGTACTCGGCGTGCTCGTCGATGCCAGTGCCGATCGCCAGCACGTTGGGGTCAAAAATGATGTCCTCGGGGGCAAAACCAATGCCAGTCAAGAGCTTGTAGGCGCGTTCGCAGATCTCGATCCGGCGCGCGGTATCGGCCGCTTGCCCCTGCTCGTCAAACGCCATCACGACAGCAGCTGCGCCATAGGACATGACGATCTTGGCTTTTTCGAGAAACGCCGCCTCGCCGTCTTTGAGCGAGATCGAGTTGACGATGCCCTTGCCCTGCAGGCACTGCAGCCCGGCGTGCAGCACTTGCCACTTCGACGAGTCGACCATGATCGGCAGGCGCGCAATCTCGGGCTCGCTGGCCACCAGCTGCAGAAATGTCGTCATCGCGGTCTGCGAGTCGAGCATCCCTTCGTCCATGTTGACATCTAAGATGTTGGCGCCACCGCGGACCTGATCGAGCGCCACCGCCAGCGCCGTCGTGTAGTCGGCGGCTTTGATTAAGTTGGCAAACTTCTTGGACCCCGTGACATTGGTGCGCTCGCCGATGACCGTGAAGTTGCTCTGCGGCGTTAGCACCAGCGGCTCCAGCCCTGCTAATCGGGTGAACTGGTTGGCGGGCATGGCCACACTGAGGTTGCGCGTCCGCACGTCTTTGCACGCCGCGACGACGGCCGCAATGTGATCGGGCGTGGTGCCGCAGCATCCGCCCACGACATCGACCAGCCCTTGCTCGGCAAACGCCCGCAAGAGCTGCCCGGTGGTGTGCGGCGCCTCGTCGTAGCCGCCAAACGCGTTGGGCAACCCGGCGTTGGGGTAGCAGCTGACCCGGCAGTCTGCCAGCGCTGCCAAGTCGACCAGCCACGGCCGGATTTCTTGGGCCCCGAGCGCGCAATTCAACCCGACCGACCACGGCTGGGCGTGGCGGATGCTGCACCAGAACGCTTCGACCGTCTGGCCAGACAGCGTGCGGCCGCTGCGATCGGTGATCGTGACCGAGATCATCAGCGGTACCCGCTGGCCACGGCGGCTGAATTCGGCCTCGATGGCGACCAGACAGGCCTTGGCGTTGAGGGTGTCGAAGATGGTCTCGACCAGCAAGATGTCGCTGCCGCCGTCCAGTAGCCCGCAAACTTGCTCCGCATAGGCCGCCTGGACTTGGTCAAACGTGACCGCGCGGTAAGCCGGGTCGTTGACCCGCGGCGACATCGACAGTGTCTTGTTCAGGGGTCCAATCGAGCCGACCACAAACCGCGGCGAGCGGGTAGCCTGCCACGCTGCCAGTGCTTCGGCCTTGGCGATTTGGGCCGCCGCCACGTTGATCGCGTAGCTCAAGTGCTCGGTGTGGTAGTCGGCCTGGGCGATCTGGGTCGCGGTAAACGTGTTGGTTTCAATGAGATCAGCGCCAGCCGCCAGATAGAGCCGGTGGATGTCGGCGATCACATCGGGCCGGGTCAGGCACAGCATGTCGCTGTTACCCTTGAGATCATGCGGATGATCGGCCAGCAGTTGGCCGCGAAAATCGGCCTCGCCCAGGCTGCAGCGCTGGATCATGGTGCCGGTCGCGCCATCGAGAAACAGCAGGCGCTGGCTGGCGAGATCGTGCAGCGCGGCGACCGTGGCAGGGTCAGCGTAGGGCAGTTGGTGCGAAAGCGGCATCGGCGGGATCCGGCCCGCCGGACGCAGCGGGAGGGGAATTATCGGCAGCGGCGGGCCAAGCGCAAGCCAGTGGCTGCACTGCGCCGTTATTTCACGATCATCTTGGCCCCGGCTGCCAGCACCAGCACGCAGATCATGATCTTGAGCGGCCGCGACGGCACCCGCGGCATCAGCGCGGTGCCCAGCATCACCCCCGGGATCGAGCCGCACAGCAGGTTGGCGGCCAGCGGCAAATTGACAGTGCCAATGTTGAGGTGGGCGACCGCCGCCGCTGCCACCAGAAACGTGGCGTGGGCGATATCGGTGCCGACCAGCATCTTGGCATCCAGCCGCGAACAGAACAGCAGCATCAGGGCAAACAGCGAGCCAGAGCCCACCGACGTCAGCCCGAACACAAAGCCGATGGCCGCGCTGACCGCCGCGACTTTGAGCCGGTTGCGCCAGTTGACCGGTGTCCAATCGACGGTTGTGCGCAGGTTCAGGCGCTTGAGCACCAGCTCAGACAGCAGCGACACGACCGCCGCAAACGCCAGCACGGCACCCAGCGCCTGCAAGATGATCGCCTCGGCGTTGCTGTGGTGGTGCCGCAGCCAGTACACGGTCAAGCTGCCCGCGATGCCCGCCGGCACGCTGCCCAGCGCCAGCGCCATCGCCCACGACCAGTCGACCCGCCGCGCGTGCACGTTGCGCACCGTGGCCACGATCTTGGTCACGGTGCCGTAGACCATGTCGGTGCCGACCGCCACCGACGGCTGGATGCCCAAAAACACCAGGATCGGCGCCAGCAGCACGCCGCCGCCTACGCCGGTCAGACCGACCAGAAAACCGACCGCCAGGCCGACCAGCGCCGTCGAAATCGCGAACTGAACCGTGAATTGAGCAATGGATTCGGACAAATCAGCACCGTGCGGAGCCTGCCGCACCGCCACGCTACCAGTCAGGTGCGGTTGAATCAAGATTCTCCTATCGACGAAGTAGGATTAACGCCGCGCTACTTGCGGAATTCGGGCCGAAGGCGCGACTATCCGGCTACTGACTGGGAGGCGAACACCATGACTGACCGCTATTTTCGTCCGGCTGAAGTGTCGGCGTTTCGCATTTTGGCCGCGCTGACTTGGGATGCGCCCAAGGATCCGACGGTGTATGGCGTCACCGACATCGACGTGACCCACCTGGCGCCATGGCTGGAGCGCAAGCGCGCCGAGACGGGCCAGAAGCTGACCTACACCCACGCGGTGGCGCGGGCGATGGCCATGACGCTAAGACGCTATCCGGGTCTGAACTGCATGATCCGGCGCGGGGCGATCTGGCAACGCCGCGATGTCGATGTGTTCTTGCAGGTGGCGGTGCCGTCCGACAAGATTGGCAACGAGCAGGGCGCTGACCTGTCAGGCGCGTGCATCCGCTGCGCCGATACCAAGAAAATCGAGGTCATCGGCCGAGAGTTGGCCGAGCGCGCGGCCAAGATCCGGGCGCGGCAGGATCCGGAACTGGCCCAAATCAAAGGCACGATCGCCAAGATTCCGCCGTTCATCGCGCGGCCGCTGATGCGGCTGCTGGCGTATCTCAACCACGACTGGGGCATCAACCTGCGGGCGATTGGCATGCCCGACGACCCGTTTGGGTCGCTGATGGTCACGTCGCTGGGCATGCACGGGATTCGCTACGGCTATGCCCCGCTGTTCACCAATGCGCGCAGCGTAGGCGTGGTGCTGGTGGGCGGCGTGTACGACGCGGCGGTGGTGCGCGATGGCCAAATCGTGATTCGGCCGCTGCTGCCGCTGTCACTGGCGGCCGATCACCGCATCATCGATGGCATGCAGGCATCGATCCTGGCGCGCGAAACTCAGAAATTGCTGGAGAACCCGGAGCTGCTCGACGGCGAGCCGTGATCGGCGGACGGATCAGGGCCGGGTGTGCCACGCCGCGTACTCTGCGATCGGCACCACGCTGGCGTTGTTGCTGCGCCGGACCAAGCCATTGAGGGTCTTGGACGGCCAGCTCTTCTGAATCAAGTTGACAACCCAACCCGGCAGCCATCCTTTGGGATCGGTCATGACTTCGACGACCAGCCGCGTCTTGTCCGGCGTGCCCGGCGCGCCCTTGAGTGCCTCAAACCGGTAGAAGGTGCCCTTGACCTCGGCGCGCACGCAGCAGTCGTCGGCAGGGGCCTTGGGGTGCGTGACCGACTTGATCTTGGCCGTGAACAGGCCAAGCGCCGGGTCGACGGTGCCATCGGCACGCAGCACGTAGTCGCGGTTGCTGATGCCCGGCGGCAATTTGAAGCGAATCCAGTAGGTTTCATTGAGCGGGCCGGTCTGCTCCAGCATCTTGGTGTCGTCAAACCGATCGACCCAGAACTTGCGCTGGTTGCGGTCCAAAAACACCGCGAGCAACTTGCCAATGTTGACATCGGCGACAATTTCGCCCTTAAACGCCATCAGGTTGCTCTCTGGAACTTCCTTGCGCCAAACCTTGACGCCGTCGATGACGCCGACATAATCCCAGACGCCTTGGGCGTGGGCAGCTGCAGGGGCCAATGTGGGAACGATAGCGGCACCGAGCAGGAACGCTGCGACGGTGAGCACGTTGCGGACAAAGCGGGGACAGGTCGTCAAGGCAGGCATGGGGTTCTCCTAAAGTTGCCGGTAGTATGGAGCCAAACGGAAAAAGCGCAAGATCGTACGCGACAAATGCGTGCAATTGCCGGATCGTCGCGGTCTGCGGCCGGCCTGAGGCCCACAACGCGGGCCTGCGGCCGCGTGTTCACCACCTACAGGTGGTCGGTGCGGGTCCGGGCCCACAGCCGATCGACAACGCGATCGACCGCCAACGCCACGTTGGCTGAAATCCATGCCTGCACGCGGTTGCTCCATCCGTCCTTGGTCCGCCAGCGCAAGTCGATGACGTCTGCCGACTGCGCCGCTGCCACCAGCAAACTGTCGCTGGTCTGCAGGGCATCGACCAGCCCTAACTCCAAGGCTTGACTGCCATACCAGGTGCGGCCGTCGGCCACTTCGTCCAGCGCCACCTGCGGCCGATACTGCGCGATCACGCTCTGAAACAGCTGGTGGGTCTGGTCCAGCTCGCGCAGGAATTGGGCACGACCTTCTTCAGTGTTTTCGCCAAAGACGGTCAGCGTCCGCTTGAACTTGCCAGCTGTCAGCACTTCGAAGTCGATGTCATGTTTTTGCATGAGCTTGTGCAGGTTAGGCAGCTGGGCGACCACGCCGATCGAGCCGATCACCGCAAACGGCGCAGCCACGATTTGGTCGGCGACGCAGGCCATCAGGTAGCCACCTGAGGCGGCAATCTTGTCGACCGTGACCACCAGCCGCACCCCAGCGTCGCGCAAGCGCTGGAGCTGCGACGCCGCCAGCCCATAGCCATGCACCACGCCACCCGGGCTGTCCAGACGCAAGATGACTTCGTCACCCGGGCGGTGGGCCGCGATGATCGCGGTAATTTCGTGGCGCAGCGACTCCACTTGCGAGGCCCGAATATCGCCCGCGAACTGCAGGACGTACACGCGCTTGCGGGTACCTGCGACGCGCTCCTTGTCCTGGTCGGCCTCGATCAACGCGTCGGCTTTGGCCAGGGCCTTCCACTGCTTGTTGTTGAGCAGCCGGAACTCGATGTGGCGACCCAGCAACCGCAGCCGGCGGTCGATGCGCTGGACCACCAAGCGCGCCCGCTCGCCGCCGCCGCCGCGCGCACGCATCGCCAGGCTGGCCAAGCGGCCCACGACGATCAAGATGGCGGCCAGAACTGTCACGGTCTTGGCCAGAAACAGGCCATAATCGCGGCAAAACGCCACTACAAATTCCAACACTGGTCACCTCCTAGGTTGGGTTCGCGACCGCGCAGAGAGCTTGGACGCGTGGTCGCACACAGTAGGACGTCGACCGCGAATTGGATAGGCAGGGTCATTTCTGCACCAGCGCCTCGGCCTTGGGTGTGCCATGTTGCGGCTGGGGCCACGTCCAGCCCAGCAACTTGGCCAACGTCGGCGCGACGTCGATGGCGCGGCTGCCCGCCAGCAGCTTGGCCTTGGCCACGCCCGGCCCGGCCAACAGCCACGCGCCCTGCAGCGCCGGGTGGCTCGGCAGGTAGCCGTGGCCGCCCGCCGTCAGCTTGCCGCGCGGCGCCGGCCGGTGGCCCTGAATCGACTGCACGTCTGGCCGCAGGATCGCGATGAACTCTGGCAGGTTCGGATCGGCCACTGGGTCACCCAAGCCGAGTTCACCGAACTGCTCGGGTTCAATGATCGCCTCGACTTCGCTCTGCTTGACCAGGTGGGCCTTGAATTTGACGAGCGCGGTCTGCACCGGCGACAGCTTGGGCGGCTTGCTGCCTTTCTTGACGGGCCCAACCGGCAACGGCGGCGGTTGCGGCCCCTTGGCATAGATGAACAGGGCGTGACCATTGACGGCAATCCGGATCTGGCCACGCTCGCCGGCGGACAGCGGCGATTGCCTCAGCGCTTCGGCCGGCGAAAACGCTTGCGACAGTTCGAGGAACCCATGGTCGGACACCACACACACGACCAGCTTGTCGCGCAAGCCTGCACCCTGATAGGCGTGCAGCACGTCGGCCAGGTAGCGGTCGATCAACTCCAACCCCCAGCGCGGCTCGATCGCCGCCGGCCCCCAGCTGTGCGACAGGGTGTCGAGCGACAGGAAGTGCAAGGCCAGCAGCTTGGGCTGGCGGGCGGTCACCAGCCACACCGCCGCATCGCGCTGCCACGAGTCGAGCAGGAACATCTCTTCGCCGCCCAGCCGCCCCAAGTGACCACTGGGCAGGCCGGCATGGGCTTGCAGGGCCGCCAGCGCATCGGATGAGGACCCTGTCTCAAAATTGCGCTGGCCGTAGACTTCGGGAATCTGAAAATCCAGGCCTGTTGCGCGATTGGTCTGCGGCCACAACAGCGCTGCGGTCGACCATCCGGCGGCTTTGGCCACTTGCCACAACGCCGGCGCCCGCAACAGCGAGGCGTCGCGCTGCCACGACTCGACGATGTCGTCGCTGGCACGGTCGTAATAGCGGTTGCCCAGCACGCCATGTCCGCCCGGATTCATGCCGGTGGCAAGCGAGGCATGGGCCGCCCACGTCATCGACGGAAACACGGTCTGCAGCGGTCCGGCGCTGCCCGCCGCGGCCAAACCGGCCAAAGTCGGCAGCCGCGGCAGGTACTTCTGCAGCCGGTCCCACGCCAAACCGTCGATGCTGACCAACAGCACGTGGCCGGGTCGATCCGGACCTGCGGCGATGGCCTTGCCGGGCAGCGCCAGGCCCACCAGCAGGCTCCACCCCAAAAACGTTACGTTGCGCAGTGCCACTGAGACTCTCCACCTGCGGGGATGCGCGGGTTCCTGCTGGACCGCTGCGAACACGAAAACCAACCGCTACGGGGATTGGTTAGCCACTGCTGCACGCTCTGACCGAGCTCGCGCGGAGTAAGGGCCCCGGCGAAATTAAGTAGATCAGCAGTAGGCTTGGCACCGTTGCCGCGAGTCGAACGCTTTCGCGAGCTTGGCAACCAACGCAGCAAGCAAACGAGCCACCAACAAAATCGACTAGATCTTGTTGGCGCTCTAAACGGCTTGTACAGCATTGGATTGGTCATGGTGTACAGAAACTGCGAGGCGACCGGCGTAAAGGCACCACCGGTGACAAACACAAAAGGCCGCGCCTGCTCGGGGTCGCACAACTCGGCGCGTTCGTACAGTTCTTTACCAGTCAGACCGCCCATGACCATGCCGCACAGCTCCAGATCATACCGCGGGCCACGCTGCAGTGCCACGTTCGGATCGGCGCACAGGGTCAGATCATGGGCGGCGCCCAGCGCCAGCTTGTCCGATCGCGGCAGCGTCGGCTCGTCGTCGATCATCAGCAGCTTGCCGCGCTGGAAGGCACCGGAGATCTTGCCCAGCGCGGTCGGCGTCTCCTGCAGCTTGGCCGCAGCGCTGGGCAAGGTGACCCGGAACACCGTACCGCGGCCGACTTCGCGGTGCACGGCGATACTGCCACCGAGCTCGGCGACGATGGTCTGGCACGTCGTCAGGCCCAACCCGCTGGCAGTTCCGGTGGCGCGGGTGGTGAAGAACGGCTCAAAGATGCGGCGCAAGACCTCGGCCGGCATGCCGACACCACTGTCGCGCACGCTGATGATGGCGTCGCCGTCGGGCGAGGTGTACGAGTGCACGCGCACCTCATCGGTGCTGCGCAGCTCATCGGTGCTGCGCAGCTCATCGGGCTTGATCGGCTTGACCAAGTAGCCGTACGGCTCCGCGCGCCGCGCCGGCGCTACCGTCTCTTCATCGGCGTAGGCGGTCAAGAAGACAATGGGAACAAAATACTCGCGGTGCAGCACCTCGGCAGCGGCGGTGCCGTCGCCGTCATCCTGCAGGCGCACATCCATCAGGACCAAGTCAGGGCGCTCGGCGGCGGCCATCGCCTGAGCCACCGTGCTGGCCGACACCGGCACGCGGTAGCCGAAGTGCTCCAGCGTGCGGCACAAGTCTAGCGCCACCAACCGCTCGTCTTCGACGACCAAAATGTGCTTGCCGATGGCCTTGTCGGTGTGTTCGGTCATGTGGAGTCCCCGCCTGTCGGCACCGCGAATGTCAGGTCGAAACGGGTGCCAGCAGTGCGATCGATGACCACTTCGACGCGCAATTGTTCCGCAAAAGCGGTCACCAAGTCCAGCCCTAGGGTTGGCCGCGATCCGCCACTTTGAGCGCATCTCTGCGTCACTGGGTCGCTTCTCTCGCTGCGGCGTACCTGAGTACGCCTCGCTCTTTCAGTTCCTTGTTCCTTGTCGAGCGCAGCGAGCAACCCAGCACTGCGCATCTCAAATCGGGGGCCGTGGGAGATTTCTGTGGGGAATTTAGGGCAAAGACCTGCACAACCTAGCCGTCGGCAACCCGATCGTCGCGGTCGCGCAGCCAGTGCACCAACGCGTCGATGTAGGCATGCGGCGGCGGACAGCGAATGGCGCCCAGTAGCGCCGTCGCGCGGGTGTTGTCGTAGCCCACGTCGTTTTCGAACCATCCGAGCAGACTGCGCTCGTGGCGCGCCTGACCTGACAACGCCGGCAACTTGGCCAGCGCGTGGCCCAACCGGCTCTGCAGCGTCACGATCGGGCGTGGCCGCCCCGCGGCATCCGCTATCGCATCAAAGAACGCGCGCGCCGTCATGGGCTTGGGATCGACAAGGTGGTAAGTGCCACCCTGCGCCCCCGGATGCCGCGTCAATGCCACGGCCGCCCGCACCGCAAAGTCCACTGGCACCACGTGCAGCGGATGGGCACCCGGCACCGGCAATGCAACCGCATGGCTACTCTGCACAATCTGGCTGGCTACGGCATACACGCCATCGAGTCGCGCGGCCTCCCCGGTCCGGCTGTCACCCACCAAATTGGGCACACGCACCACGGTCAGCGGCAGCTTGGGCATCGCACCGCGGGCCAAGCGCTCAGCCTCGGCTTTGGTCCGCTCGTACGGGTTGCGAAAGCGCTGGCCGTGGACCAGCTGGTGCTCGTACACCGTGCCGCTGCGGTTGCCCGAGACAAAGACCGTAGACCACACGCAGATCCGGTGCAGCGCTACGCAACCCAACGCCAACTCAAGCACTTCACGCAAGCCTTCGACGTTGACTTGGCGCATCCGCGGCGCCTCAATGCCCAAGTAGTGAATCGCGGCCAAGTGATGAATCTCGTTGACTTCATTCATCACGCGGTGGACAGTCTGGCCGTCGAGGCCGAGATCAATCGCCAAGATGTCGCCCTGTAAAATGTCGAGCTTGCCTGGGGTGGTCGCCGCCACTTCCTCGGCCAGCGCTTTGGCTTCGCTGGCAAATTTCTCACGCGCCAGCAGCAGCACCCGATCGCCGCCGAGCGCGAGCTCAAGCGCCACCCGCCGCGCGGCATCAAGCGGAAATCCGGTCACAAGCGCTGTGGTCTGGGTTGCTACGGTCATCACAAGCTCGGGCCGGCAGGCGGCACAACAGCGTGGCGTTGGCACAGGCCCTGCCACCACTTATCCACGCCGGTTGCAAGCTCGCCCGGCGTGCCTGAGTTGTCAATGCTGTGGTCGGCCTTGGCCAGCCACTCAGCCTGATCCAGCTGGGCCGCAAGGCGCTGCAGCGCCTGTTGTTCGCTCAGATTGCGCTCGGCCCGCAGCCGCGCGATTTGCACACTGGGGGCGGCCACGATCGCCAAGGTCTCGTCACACAGGGCATCGAGGCCCATCTCGAACAGGATCGCCGCATCGATCACCGCCACCGTCGCCTGCGGGTCGGCGCGAAACGCCGCGAGGTCGGCACCAATCTGCTGCCGCATGGCAGGGTGGACGATTGCTTCCAGCTTGTGCCGTTGGTCCGGATCGCCGAACACCACTGCAGCCAGGCGCGGGCGGTCTAGGGCGCCGTCCTGGCCCACCATGGCCGCCCCAAACGCGCGGGCAATCGCGTCCAGGCTTGGCGACCCAGGCCGAACCACTTGCCGGCCGACCGCATCGACGTCCATGTGCCAGGCACCCAAGCCGCGCAGCTGCTTCGCCACGGTTGACTTGCCGCACGCGATGCCGCCGGTCAGGCCGACCACTACGCGCATAGCGGTCTGGTTGGTAAGGTCTGGGGTAGTCGCCACGGTGCAGCGGCGGGGTCAGCCGCCCTTGGAGAACACGTAGCTTTGCGAAAAGGTCTGTGGCTGCGTCAACGTAGGCAGGCCGCGGATCGACGTGAACTTGGTCCTGATGCAGTCAGAGAAGCCGCCCGACGCTCCGGAGATGCTCACGTCGGTGATCGTGCCGGCGGTGCCGACCGTAAACGTGACCTTGACCTTACCGCCTTCGTCCGGGTTGTCGCGCAGCGCTTGCTCGTAGCAGCGCTGTACCGCTGAGTTCTTGCGCTGGATGACTTTGGCGACTTCGGTTTTGCCTTCGCCTTCCCCATCGACGCCGCCGCTCTTGAGCACGACAGTCACCGCCTTTTCTTCCTTTTTACCATCGGTTTTGGTGGCCTCGGCCTCGCGTTCGCCGAAGCCGCCTTTCTTGCCAGCGGACACGCGCTCGACGGTGCCGCCGCCACCGCCTTCGCCGGCGAGTTTGACACCATTGGCCGGCCCGCGATCTTCGCCTTCCTCGCCGCCGCCGCCGCCAAATGTCTTGGCTACGACATCGCCGGCTTCGCCTTCACCGCCTTCGGCGAAGAACTTGGTCGATTGTGGTCCAAACGCGCCAGCCACGGTCTTTTTCTGAATATCTGCACGTGCCTGGGCCTTGAGCTGGTCAGGATCGAGCTGCTTGCCTTGCGCCTGCGGCTTTTCCTCCTTGGGCGGTGCCTTGACCGGCTTCTTCTCTTCCTCTTTCTTTTCTTCCTGTTTGGCCTTCTCCGACATGATGTCGATCTCGGGCTTCTTGTCTTCCGGCTTGGGCTCTTCTTTTTCTTCGATGACCACGTCGTAGATCGCGTTCTGGCGTTCTTCCTCCGCCGCCGCGTTTTGCATGTATTTTTCGTGGGTTTCGTAGTACAGCCGCGCCTGCGCCACCACCGAGCCAATCAGCAGAAACGAGATCGCCAGCGAGACTGTCCAGGCCGAGTCGGCCCACAGCGGCCCAAAAATCTGGGCCGGTAGGCTCTTGCGCGGCATGGCCGGCACCGTGATTGACTGGCGCACCACTTGGAAAAGCAGCGTGTACGGTCCCAGCGAGGCCCGGCCGCGGCTCTTGACCGGCAAGTTCAGGTGCAGCATGTCGCCGGATTGGACGACCACCTTCTTGGCGATCGCCTCCGCCAGCTCCATCGGCGTGCCGTCGATAGCCAGTCGTAGCTTGCAATCCTTGGGCAGTTTGGCAGCGAAGCTGTTGCCGTGTTTGGCGCCCTGAAACCAGGCAGATGGGCCCTTGTAGTCGATGTCGGGCAAGACCAGCGCGTCGTTGGGGCTGGCACCGATCGTCGCTGCTGGGCCACAGTGAAAGATCTGATCCGACAGCAACCGCGACTCGTGCACCAAGCCGATCCGCAGAACAGTCTCTTCTCGGGTCACCGTCGGCACGGCATCGCCGCGCACGAACTGGAACATCAAGATGACATCGCCCAGCGTCAGCGAGCCGCCAGTGAAAGGCTCAGCCGGTACACACTTGTTGCCCTTGACCGTGACAATTTGCTGCTTGACGGCTTCGAAACCACCGTGCGGTCCGCCACGCAAGCTGATGGCATGATTGGGATCGGCTGGAACGATGACGTGGTACGCGTTCTGGTGCAGGTAGGCCACAGGCAGAAATGTCGGAAAGTCTGGGTAATCCTTGGCGCTGACCACAACGGTGCAATCTGCCCGGGTCCCAATCGACACGTCGGCCCGCTTGTCGAGGACCCGCTCCGCGACAACGTGGCCGCGGTAGACCACGCCCATTCGCAAAACGCGGCTGGTATCCTGGGCCATGTCGCCTCGCTCCTGAGTGTGCCGTTGCGAATCCGCAGGCGTTAGCAGCAGGTACACGGTTGCGTGGGGTACGCTGACCGCATCTCTTGTCCCGACTCGCTCGGGCGGTGGGTGGCAGGCTGTCCGACGGGAAAATCAGCAGGCAGGCTCAAATTCCCGTAGTGTCTAAGCACAGTTGACCGTGCGGTGCTCTCACCACAGAGGGCCATGGTAGCGGCGCTCAAGTGGCGATGTCAAACGCATACGGCACGGTCCAAGCCGACCCGGCTGCGGTAGCGACAAGCTCGCAACGACCGATGGCCGTTGCCCTTGCGCTCTTGATGGGACGTTCGGCCTGAGGAGTTGGTCTGCAAGCCTGCGCGAAACTCACAATCCAACATGGATCGGGTCGCTGCGGCTTTTCACCGTCGCTAGAGCTAGCCGCCTTTGCTGAACACGTAGCTCTGGCCGAAGGTCTGCGGTGAGGGCAGCGTCGGCAGGCCGCGAATGGCCTCGAATTTGGCTTTGATGCAGTCGGCGAACCCGCCTGACGCGCCCGAGATGCTGACGTCAGTGATGGTGCCTTCGGTGCCGACAGTAAACGTCACCTTGACCTTGCCGCCGGTGTCCGGGTTGTCGCGCAGTGCCTGCTCGTAGCACCGCTGGACCGCCGAGTTCTTGCGGCTGATGATCTTGGCAACGTCGGCCTTGGCTTCGCCGGAGCCGCTGGTGTCGCTTGACAGCTTGATGGTCACAGTTGCCTCTTCCTTCTTGCCCTCGGTCTTGGTTTCGTCAGCCTTGCGGGCGCCAAACCCCTCGCCCTTGACCTTGGCGTTGCGCTCGACACTGCCGCCGCCCGACGATCCGCTCAACTTGACGCCGCCCGCTGCCGGGCCCTTGGCGTCGCCGTCGCCGGCACCTGCTCCTGCACCACCGAAGGTCTTGGCGACCACATCGCCGGCTTCGCCTTCGCCAGCTTCTTGGAAAAACTTGGTCGACCCGCCGCCCATGCCCTTGAAGGCCCCGGCAATCGTTTTTTGCTCGACGGCCGCGCGCGCCTGCTCCTTGATCTCAGTGGGATCTTTCTTTTCACCGACCGAAGCAGGCTTGTCGGGGGCCTTTTTGTCATCGACCTTGGCCTCGGCCTTCTTGTCGACTTTCTCTTTCTCTTTGATCTTCTCCTTGACCGTCTCGGGCACGATCTCAGTGGTGGGCTTCTTGTCTTCCTTCTCCGGTTCCTCCGGCTTGATCTCCTCTTTGACTTCAACAACGACGTCAAAGGAGCCCTTGACTTCCTGTTCTTCAGCCTTGGCCTTGAGGAACTTGTTGGTCGTCTTCTCAAAGTAGTGGGCCTGGAACAGCACGCCCAAGATCACCAGCGCCGACACCGAGAAAGAGATCCACCACGCTGGCTCGCCGATGACCGCGGCGATCAGCTTTTCGCTTAAAGAACGCTTGGGCATCAAGGGGATAGTCACTGACTGCTTGACGACTTGAAACAGCAACGTCTGCTGGCCCATGGTGGCGCGACCGCGCGTACCCAGACTCAGGTGGCACACGACGTCGTTGCCCTCCTGCCGCGCCTTGCCCTTGGCCTGCAGGTCCTTGAGCTCCATGGGCGCGCCATCGACGGCCAGGCGAATTTTCATCGCCGCGGGCGCCCGCATCGAGACGGAGCCATCCTTGTGGTTCTGAAAGACCAAGCTCGGACCTTGGTAATCCTCGTCTGGCAGCACGATCGTGGCGTCGTGGGCATTGCCGACGGTGACCTGCTTGCTATCCGGGAAAATGCGGTCGTCGATCAGGCGATCGTCGTAGACCAAGCCGAGCCGGAGCACCGTGCGCTCGCGGGTCTCCATCGGTTGGCTGTCACCCTTGACGAACTGGAACATGATCGTGACGTCGCCGCTGACGAGCGACCCGCCGGCCAGGCCGTCGATCGGAATGGCCCGCCTTCCTTTGATGCTCTTGGGCTCGCCAGGGTTGGTGGCGCCGCGGACGCTGATGCGCGCTGCTGGGTCAGACGGTACTACGAAGTAGTACGCGTTATTTTCGATGACCAAGAGGTCGATGAATTCGGGAAAGTCTGGGTGGACCTTGGTCGCGATGTGGACGGTTGAGCCGGCACGCCGACCGATCGAGATGTCGATCCGGCGGTCGACCAACTCTTCGTGAATGATGTTGCCGCGGTAGACAATGCCGAGGCGAATGTTGCGGTTGACTTGGCTCATGACTACCTCAGAAGTTGGCTTGCGGGCCACAGGTGCGACGCGCAAGTCTGGCGTTCGGTTTCAGGCCCACGACTTGGGCGTGGACCTTTCTTGTTCAGTGCACGTCCGGGTTCAGAAGCGGTTCTAGGAGAAGCGGTTCTAGGAGAAGCGGTTCTAGGAGAAGCGGTTCTAGGAGAAGCGGTTCTAGGAGACGCGGTTCTAGGAGACGCGGTTCTAGGAGACGCGCCGATCTTGGGGCCGAGCGATCATCGGCACCTGCGTGATCGTGGTCTACCGGGCTTGCCAAGTCGACGTTGGCGACCCTGACCTGCGCTTTCAGCACGACGTGACCATCACGATGTGGCTCAAAGCGTGCGATGTTGTAGGGTTGTTGGCCTCGACTCGCGCCCGACCTCGCCCACTAGGCGAGACGCTCTACGGCGATGTGCGCTGCCACCCTGCGCGAGGACGGCTTCTGGCTCACCCAACTACCCGCCGCCTTGGCCATTTGACCAACAGCGTGCGAAAGGCGCGGGCGCGCAATCTTGAAGCTAAGGCAGATGTGGTTGTGCTGTCAATCGCGTCGGTCCCGCGCCCAGCCGCCGCAGCAGCCACTTGCCTGCCGCGGCCAACCGGGTGGTCAAAATCTGCGCCAACTTCGCACGTCACTGACAATTGTTCATCTGGCGATCGCCATCTTGTGGACCTCGCTGGCCGCCAGTGCGTCAAATCTTTGTGCAGTTTGCGGCTGCGTGGTACCTTGGGCGGCACGGATCGGCACACCGATCTGCGCAAACGGGTGAGTTGGTCGCGATGCGCGTGTGTCCTCGCTGCGCTTCAGAAACGGAACTGTCGACGTGTCCCCACGACGGCGCCACTACTTTTGCGGTACAACAGGGCCTACCGACCTACCCGCATGGCACCCTGATTGCCGGTCGCTACCGTGTCGATGGCGTGATTGGCCTCGGCGGCTTCGGTGCTGTGTATCGCTGCATGCAGCTGAACATGAACCAGACTGTCGCGGTCAAGGTGCTGCGGCCAGAGCACTTGTCGAGCATGGAGCACGTCAAGCGGTTCAGCCGCGAGGCGCAGGCGGTCAGCAAGCTCAAACACCCCAACACAATTCATATTTTTGATTTTGGCAGCAACGAAGACGGCGCGCTCTACCTCGCCATGGAGTACCTGGAAGGCGAGACGCTGGGCGACCGGTTGGATCACAACGGCCGCATCTACTGGGAGGCCATGGTGCAAATCGCCATTCAGATCAGCCACTCGCTGACTGAAGCCCATGCCCTTGGGCTGATCCATCGCGACATGAAGCCGGAAAACATCATGCTGATGCCGGTAGCGGGCGACCCCAATTTTGTCAAAGTGCTCGACTTTGGCATCGCCAAGTTGCAGCAGGATTCGAGCAAGCCGCGGCAGTCCAACCTGACTGAGTCCGGCATGATCATGGGCACGCCAACCTACATGTCGCCGGAGCAAGCACGCGGCGATCCGATTGACGGTCGCAGCGACATTTATTCTCTTGGCGTGATGATGTATGAGGCCCTCACCGGACGTGCGCCTTTTGAAGACGAAACAGCGATGAAGATCTTGGTGGCGCACATCCATCAGCCGCCGGCGCCATTTCCGCGTGGTTCAGTCGGCGACGATGTCCCGGTCGAGATCGAGCGCGTGGTGCTGCAGTGCCTGGAAAAGGACCCGGCGCGGCGCCCGCAGACGACCGTGCAGTTGGTCGATCGGCTGGTGACTGCCGTGCGGCGTGTCCGAGACAGCGGCACAACGGCCGCCGACAGTGAAGACCGCAACGGGGCACGCGACCGCACCGACGCCGTGCCGATGGCGGGCTTTCTCGACAGTGCCCAGACGCTAAAACCACTGTTGTTTCATGCGCCTTCTTCGCATGTCGTGCCCGTCCACCGGATGCCTGAGCCTGCACCGCGCGTCGACCGGGGACCATTGGTCATTGCCGGCGGGGCCTTTGTCGCGATTGCCCTTGGCGTGGCCGTCGCCATTGCGGCTGCGGGTCGCGCCCCAGACCAAGGTCGCGCCCCAGACCAAGGTCGCGCCCCAGACCAAAGTCGCGCCCCAGACCAAAGTCGCGCAGTGGCGACACCAGCCCCCGCCCCGCTGGCCCTGCCGCCTGGGGCGCCGGCCACTGCGCCTTCGGTTGACGTGATCAAGCCAGCGGCCGTGATCGCGACGCGACGTGTCCCGCCGCTCGTTGCGGATCGTCCTGAGTCGACACCTGCTGTCGCCCGCCCTGCCGAAGTGGCACCGGTGCCCGAGCCGGCCGCTGCTGGGCGCCCGGAAGAAGCGCCACGGGCAGATGCCCGCGATAACAAAGGACAACGTCGTGCAGGGCGAGTGCCATTCGGCAAGGCTACTGGCGGCAAGCCGGTGGGTGTGGTACCAGCCGGGCCGCCGTCAACGGTTGCGCCGCCCGTCAACAAGGGTGGTGGCGACAAGCCTGGCGGTGGTCCGGTCAAGTCTGACAGCACAGAGAAAAAAGACGCTGCAGACAAGAAAGACGGGGCAGACAAGAAAGACGGGGCGGACAAGAAAGATGGCAAGGACGGCAAAGGTGGCAAGGACGATTTTCGCCTCGACGACGACAAGTAGTCTTTGGCTGCGCCTGCTGCTGCACCTGAGCGCAATGCTGGTTGCGGTCAGCGTGTCGGTGGTCGCTGGGCTCGCTCACGCCGATGATGAGCTGACGCCCGCAGAGGACAGAGCCCGCGCCGAGTCGCGCGAGCTGTTCAAACAGGGCAAGAATGCATTCAAGGCTGGAGACTACGACGCGGCGCAGGACCTGTTTCAGAGGGCCTGGGCGCGCTGGGACCGCGAGCCACTGATCGCGCTGGCGCTGGCCAAGGCCTACGATCGGGCCAATCTGACCGAGAAGGCTCTGATTTATTACGAGCATTTCTTGCGGCTTGCACCCATAACCAAGGACTATGCCCAAGATCGCGAGCAGACGGTGGTGCGGCTTGGGCAGATCAAAGAGGCGCTCAACGCAAGACCCGGCACGCTGCGCTTCAAAGGCTTGCCCAGTGGTGCAGTGCTTGAAGTCGATGGCCGACCGTGTGACGTTGACGCCGCGGGCGACCTCAAAGTCAGCGTGGGCACCCACAGCGTCAAGGTTAAGATGGACAACCGGTTGCCGTTTAACCGACCTGCAGTTGCAGTCGGTCCTGGTGAAGTCAAAGTCATCGAAGTTGTCATGGTTGCACCGGTCGACCCGACGACGTTGCCGCGCGACCACAAGTGGACGTGGCGCGCTGGTATGGCCGCAACCGCTGGTTTGGTCACCTCGGCTGTCTTTGGCTTGATGTGGCTGAACAAGTATGGCGCGTACTCAGCGCAGTTCGACGTGCGGACCGGGCAGCCCAACGAAGCGACCAAGGCGGCCTACCAAGTTCCTGACACGTCTTCTCCTACAGGTATGCGCGCGTGCGATATCGGCCAGAAACTACCCAATGGTCAATTTGAGTGCCAAAAGGCGGTTGACGCCGGTAACGCGCTGTTGGCCTCGTCTGGACGGTGGCAGATCGCCTCACTGAGCGCTGCCGGCCTGACAGCAGCGTTGGGCATTCTGACGTATATGGCCTACCTCGACGCACCGGTCGCCGATCCGAACAAGGCGCCGGCCAAAGCGGCGCTGTCGCTGCGGCTGCTGCCGCTGTGGTCGCCGACCGATGCTGGGCTGGCCCTGCACCTCGATTTTTAGCCCTGGGCTACTTCGGCTCTAGCCAAGCGCTGTTCCACACCACGGCGCGCTGCTGGGCCGACAGCTTGCGGCTGTTTGCTTGAGGCGACCAGTACATCAAGTTGTCGGTCGCGCCCGACGCAGTGTCAAAGAGTTGGTCGCCCTGCGGCACCTTACCCGGGCTGGCCGGCTCCTCCGTGTGGAACAAGCCCAGAAAATGTCCGAGCTCATGTGCGATCGCCACACCCAAGCGATCCTCTTCTCCCACGCCCAGTTGCAACGAGACAGCTACCCCCGCTTGCGGGCCGCCGACCTCGCGCACCGGCCCTGGTATGCCGCCGCTGAGGCCCGAAATGGGCAACGGTCCAGCTTTTGCTGCATAAGTCAGTTTTTCGACCAAAAACACGTTGACGCCCATGGGCTGACCTGCACCAGACGCGAACAGTTTGGAAAGTTCAGCGTCTTCCACGTCATGGCTGACAAAGGGCGAGCCCCCGACGTCGGCGTATGTCACAGTCACGGCCACAGAGATGTCCGCGAAAATGTCTTGCAGCGCGGCAACTGCTGCAACGATGCGGCTGTGCTTGGGGGCGACCGCCGCGGAAATGCCCAGGGCCCCAGTCAGGCACAGGTTGACGCGCAGGACTGCGTGCTCGGGCGCTGAGCCGACAACTGCGTCAACGCGGACGCCCACACTGCCCCCAGCAGGGTGGGCTTGGTGGGCCGAATCTACTGAAAATCCGTAAATTTGCAGAGTGTTGGCTCCAGCTAGGCCGACCTCTGCGGGGCAGTTGGGGGCAAGTGCCGTCTGTTGGCGTGGGCGCTCAGCTTGGCGGAACAGACACCCATCGGTGCATAGCCACGGCGCGCCGACGCTGTCGAGCCACCCCGGCACCACGATCATCGGGCCGGCACCACTTTGCCATCGAGATACGACCAAATGAAGGCCGTCGCTGCCTCCGGTTGTCGTCACAGCCGCACTGCGCGTACCAAGCGGCAACAGAACCGTGAGCAGTGGCGACAGGCCCGTACCGGCGTTGAG
Organism: Myxococcales bacterium; assembly: GCA_947499075.1. Taxonomy (GTDB): domain Bacteria; phylum Myxococcota_A; class UBA9042; order UBA9042; family UBA9042; genus SXRM01. The sequence continues at coordinate 18,835 of CANMNA010000006.1, read as the reverse complement.
CGCAACTGGGCCCAGATCAAATCGCACCGTGCCGGTTGATAGCGGCTGGGCGTCGGTCGTTCCACGTCCTGCCTGTCGGCCGTCGACGGACGAATCATGTGGAATGACAATGTCCTGAACAAAGGGTGCGTCCGTGTTTGTGGCCGCGTTCGGCCCACATCCGACCCCAACAAGCTGGACGCCCAAGCGCGCGAGCCAGCGCCCCAAACCGTAAGCCATGGCGCTGGTTGTTGACAGGTCGTGCCTCTCGTCGCCGCACCGGGTCGCGTCCCACCCCAGTGTAGCGCACCGCTGCCGCCTTTTTGAAATGGCCCACGCGAGACACCGGAATAAGCCGCGGCCCGACGTGTTGATCGACCGTGCGCGGCTGGATCCGCCCTCCCTGATCCAGTTCGTGTGCGTAGTGCGTCTGTGGGGCCCGGTGGCCGCCCTCCGCCGACCAATGGCCGCCGGGCCCCAGACGCCGTGGTCCCCAGCGCCAAATTCCCGATACCAGAGGATTCGCTCGCGCCGCTGGTCCTAGCCGGGCGGCAGGGCAACCAAGGGTTGGGCCGGAGTGTGATCCAAAGTAGTGGATCGCCTGATTGTGACCCGCCACTTCAGTGGCGGGTCGCACCATCGCTGAGCGGGCGACCACCGGCTCCGATCACACTCGTTGGGCCGACCATGCTTGCAGGTTGTTGCGGACACCCGCAAACTGCGGCGCCCGTGGGCCTGCCCCAGTCTGGTCCTTGGAAAGTCCGTGAACCTGCCCCTGTTCTTGCCGCGACTTGTGGTGCCAGCACTTGCTCTCTGCGTGGCCCAGTCCGCGCTGGCCGGTGACTATGACCGCAACGACGTCCAGGCCCGAGAAGTTGGCTTGTTTGTCGGCATTCTGCCCGCAGATCAAGACTTGCGTCCGCAGGGTCCTTGTATCAGCGACAAGGCTCAAACCTGCAAATTCGTGACCTTACCCCTTGCCGCTACCGTTCGCGGCACCGCCCGCCGCCACGTCCGCAACCTGTACTTCGGCACTGAGGTGATCGTGGGCATCACGGCGCCGGCCGCGCCCTACAACACCGGCTTGGTGTTGGGCGCGGGCGCCAAGGTGGGCCTCGAAACTGCTGAAGACGGGTTTAAGCGACTGCGCGGCTACGGCGAATTCGGCGTGGACATCTTGTACGCCGGCACCAAGGTCGTCGATTGGCTAAACTTTTTCGTTGAGGGCGGCATGCGCTACCAAGTCCTGACCTACGAGCGCCCGCACACCCACCTCTACCTTGCCGCACGTGGAATGAGCAATTTCAGCCACTTGGGCATAGGCCTGACCGCCGGCTTGGGCTGGACGTTTGACTGATCGGGCGGATCGCGAATCGTCGACCGCCCGCCCAGCAACGTCCCGACACCACTATGCGATCACCGCCTCTTCGGCGTGACGTTGTGCCAACGCCCGCACTGCCATCAGCTCCGACCGTGTCACCAGAGCGTGTACTTCGACGCCTACAGCGCGCAGCGCATCGGCACCGCCTTCCTCGCGATCGACCAGCACCAATGCGTGCTCCACGATCAGCCCCGCTTGGCGGGCGTGGGTGATTGCTTGTTGTGTGGACCGCCCCGTCGTCAGCACGTCGTCGACGACGGCGACACGGCTGCCGGGCGACACAGTTCCTTCGATCCAGCGTTCGGTACCGTGGCCTTTGGGCTCCTTGCGCACCACGAACGCCTGCAAGCGCTGCGAGCGCGCGAAGCTGTGGTGCGCGATCGCGCAGGCGATCGGGTCGGCACCCAACGTCAGGCCGCCCACCGCGATCACCTCGTGGGCCCGCGCCAGCTCATAGCCCAGGGCACCGACGATCGCCTGACCCTCGGCCGAAAGCGTCAGTTGCTTGCAGTCGACGTAATACGGTGAGGTCGCCCCGCTCGACAGCGTAAACGGCGGGTCAGTCTTGTAGCGAAAGCAGTCCACGAGCAACAATTCGATCAGCCGTTGTTTGCGCAGGTCCATGGGTGGCAGTCTCCAAAATGGGGACCCCAACGGTAGCCGCGGTGGCCGCAAATGTCACGACGGGCCGATTGTCCGGTGCTGTCTTGACGCAGCCCGCGCTTGGATCAAGGCTGCCACGGCATGCCCAACTTTCGCATTACCCGCCATGACCTCACGCTTCCGCCGGAGTGGCTGCAAAAGCGTCCGGTGCCCGGCGCGTCGCCCGGCACGCTGACCCAGAATCCCACAGCCGAGCCGACCTCGCTGAACTTGCTGCGTTACGGCCCCAACCATCTGGAAGAACGGGCGTTGATCCGGCTTGAGGAGCTGGACGAAACGCCAAATCCGCCCGGGACGGTGTTGTGGCTCGACGTGCGCGGTCTCAAGGATCATGCCGTCTTGGAAGCGATCGGCGCGCGGTTTGGCATCCACGCGCTGGCTTTGGCCGACGTCGTCAATGTGCCGCAGCGGCCCAAGACCGAGCTGTACGACACGCACCTGCTGGTGATCGCGCACATGGCCATGATGTTGGCGCCCAACCCAGATAGTGCGCGCCAGATGCACGACGGCGACTTGCACATGGAGCAGGTCAGCTTCGTGCTTGGACGCGGATGGGTAGTCACGTTTCAGGAGTCCGACGAAGACGGCGACGTGCTGGAGCCCGTGCGCGATCGCATTCGCCGTGCCCGCGGCAAGATTCGGGCCTCGGGTGCCGATTACCTGACGTATGCGCTGCTCGACGCAGTCGTGGACGGCTACTACCCGGTCCTCGATGAGCTCGGCCGGCGCTTCGATGAACTGGAAGAAGACACCTTTGGCAAGCCGAGCACCGGCACGGGCATGCGGATCCACAGCAGCAAGCGCACCTTGATCCTGCTGCGGCGCGGCATTTGGCACTTGCGCGACGCGACGGCGGCACTGCTGCGGGGTGAAGATGTCGACGACAGTCAGGAGCCGCTGATGGCCCGGCCGACGCTGCTGTATATGCGCGATGTGTACGACCACGTTGTCCAAGTCGTTGACATGATCGACAATTACCGCGAAGTCGCGTCCAGCCTGATGGACGTGTACCTCTCGACCGTGAACAACCGCATGAACGAGGTCGTCAAGGTCCTGACGATCATCTCGACGATTTTTCTGCCGCTGTCTTTCATCGCCGGCATTTACGGCATGAATTTCGACACCGAACGGTCGCGGTGGAACATGCCCGAGCTCAAGTGGGCCTATGGCTATCCGTTTGCGCTGGCGCTGATGACCGCGATCGGCGTGGGCATGCTGCTGGTTTTTCGTCATTTTGGCTGGATTGGCAAGCCGCCGCGCATGCCCCGCGGTGAGGGTTAGGGCACCGACAAAATCTAATCGATTTTGTCGACGGCCCATTTGCTGGCTGGGTGGGTCGCAAGCTCGGTGCCTGACAGCCGACTCGCCGCTCCTGATGAGCCAAAAGTGATCGGGTAGGTTCTTGACAGTTCCTTACCCAAATTCCCCACAGAAATCTCGCGCGGCCCCCGATTTGAGATGCGCAGTGCTGGGTTGCTCGCTGCGCTCGACAAGGAACAAGGAGCTGAAAGATTGAGGCGTACTCTGGTACGCCGCAGCGAGAGAAGCGACGCAGTGACGCAGAGATGCGCTCAAAGCTGGGGATCGCGGCTTAGCCGCTCGCTTGTCGCTTCGGGCCAATGGCCATACGCTCTGTGCCCCGCCGCGCGCGCGCCTGCGCGCTCAGGAGTCTGCATGTCCGGTGCCACTGACAACGCCGCTGCTGGCCACGCCCAAGCGAAGCAATTGCCTGATTTGATGGCGGTCCCCGAAGACGATCGCGATCAAGTCTGGTTTGACCACTACTACCAGGGCGACCACCAGAAGCAACTCACATGGCGCGCGCTGCTGATGGGCTCGCTTTTGGGCGCGGTCATGTCGCTGTCCAACTTGTACGTTGGCCTCAAGACCGGATGGGGCTTGGGTGTTGCGATCACGGCATGCATCATGAGCTACGCCATTTGGCAGACGATGCTCAAGATCGGCTTGGCCAAAGAGCCGATGACGATTCTAGAAAACAACTGCATGCAGTCGACCGCGAGCTCAGCGGGCTACTCGACCGGTGGCACGATGGTCTCGGCGATCGCGGCGTACTTGATCATCACCGGCGAGAACATGCCATTTTGGACACTGTTTTGGTGGACCGCCTTCCTGTCGCTGCTGGGTGTGAGCATGGCGGTGCCGATGAAGCGGCAGATGATCAACCGCGAGCAGCTCAAGTTCCCGTCAGGTTTGGCAGCGGCGGAGACGCTGAAGTCTCTGCACGCTGCGGGCGGCGAGGCAGTCGTCAAGGCCAAGGCGCTGTTTTATGCCCTGGGTTTTGGTGTGCTGATCAAGTGGGCGATCGAAGGGCAGGCGGCGCTAGTTGCCAAGCTGGCGTGGCCGGCGTGGCTGGCGATCCCGGGCGAGTGGGCGCTGCCGTTCTCGATTGGCAAGCGCCACGCTGAGGAGTACGCGCTCTCGCTGCCGATCGACCCGATGATGATGGCGGCCGGCGCAATCGTCGGCCTGCGGACGGCACTGTCGATGGCGATTGGTGCCGTGATCGTCTACGGCGTGCTGGCACCGCAGCTCGATGCCGCGGGCGTGTACAAGGATATGAAAATCACCGACTTGACGGCCCAAGTGCGCGATGTGGAACACCTGTTGCCGACGGCCACGGCCGAGCTCCGGCCAGTGCTCGAGAAAAAGCACGACAAGCTCAAGACCAGCTTGGCCAAAGTGGAGACAGAAGGCGTTGCGCCGGCCGGGATGATCCGCAAATGGGCGCTGTGGATGGGCTCCGCGATGATGGTGACCGCGGGCCTGACGGCGTTTGCCTTCCAGTGGCGCTCGATCGTGCGGGCGTTTGCGGGCATCGGGCTGCTTTTTCGGCGCCGCGATGCGAGCGTGGGCGAGGACAAGCTGGCGGCGATCGAGGTGCCGACCGGATGGACCGCGGTTTGTCTGGCGATTTCGGCGACGGGTTGCATCGCGATCCTGCACATCCAGTGGCAAGTCCAGTGGTACTGGGGGCTAGCGGCGGTGGCGCTGTCGTTTGTGCTCAGTTTGGTCGCTTGCCGGGCCACGGGCGAGACCGATATCACGCCGATTGGTGCGATGGGCAAGATTACGCAGCTCTTTTACGGCGCGACCATTCCCAACAATGCCGTGGCCAACCTGATGACCGCAGGTGTGACAGCGGGTGCGGCGGGTGCTTCGGCCGATCTGTTGACCGATCTGAAGTCCGGCTACTTGCTCGGTGCCAATCCGCGCAAGCAGTTTTTAGCGCAAGCCTTTGGCATCATTGCGGGAACGCTAGTGGTGGTGCCGGCGTGGTACCTGTTGGTGCCCGATCCTTCGGCGATTGGTGCGGCATCGAAGAACTTTCCGGCGCCGGCGGCCGAGATTTGGGCTTCGGTCTCCAAGTTGCTGTCGCAAGGCATTGGCTCGCTGCACCCGACAATTCTGCCCGCCATGGCGATCGGCGCTGTGCTGGGCTTGCTGCTGACCATTGCTGAAAACGTCGTCCCAAGCTCTGTGCGCAAGTGGCTGCCTTCGCCGACCGGGCTTGGGTTGGCGTGCGTGATCAATTTCTCGGACTCGTTTGCGTTCCTGTTTGGTGCGCTGGCGGCGTGGGCATGGCAAAAGCTCAACGCCAGTCAGGCCGAGCGGCTGGTCGTGCCGATTGCCTCAGGTATTATCGCCGGCGAGTCGCTGCTGGGCATCGCAATCGCGCTGTTGGGCGCGTCGGGCATCCTGTAATTGCCCATGCCGACCGTGACTTTGCCGCCAGGGTTGCTGGAGAACCAGCGGATTCGGCGTGCCGGCCTCCAGGGCAGCCTTGTGCTGCTGGCGCTCCTCCTCGGCGGGACGTACGGCTACTGCTGGCTGGAGGGCTGGCGGCCACTCGACGCGCTGTACATGACCGTGATCACGCTGGCCACGATTGGCTACGGCGAGACCCACGCGCTGAGCGATGCTGGCCGCATTTTTACCTTGGCGCTGATCGTCATGGGTGTCGGCAACTTGGGTTATATGCTGGCCGAAGCAACGGCCTTTATGGCGAGCGGCGGGCTACAGGCCTACCGCCGCCGCGAACGGATGGCGCGCATGCTGACGGAACTCAAAAATCATACGATCATCTGTGGTTATGGTCGGCTCGGCACGACGATCACCGAGGAGTTGGTCAAGACCAGCATGCCGCTGGTGATCATCGACCGCGATCCACTGATTATCGAGCGGTTGCAAGAGCGCGGTGACGTAGGCGTTATCCGGGGTGATGCCAACGACGACCAAGTGTTACAAGCAGCCGGCATCGGCCGTGCCCACGCGCTGGTAGCCGCGCTCAATGACGATGCCAGCAACGTGTTCTTGACCCTGACCGCGCGGGTGCTGACCAAAGAGGTCAACCCGACACTGGTGATCCACGGCAAAGCCGAAGATCCGGCGACGTTGGTCAAGCTCAAGCGCGCGGGTGCCGACCACACGTTCAGCCCAGCGCTGGTCCTGGGCCACCGGATCGCCCATCAAATCCTGCGTCCGGCGGTAACCGAACTGGTCGGTCTCTCGGGCAGCCAGGGTGGTGTCGAGCTCAGCATCGAAGAGGTGCTGGCTGAGCGACTCGGTGACGGCAAGGCCCTGCGCGATACAGCCCTGTGGGGCAAAGCTGACTTGCTGATCCTGGCGGTCAAGACCCGCGATGGCGAAGTCATTTTTCCACCACGGGGTGAGCTCACCATTGGCACCGGCGACAGGGTGGTGGTGCTGGCCCGCGGCGGGGTGCTCGATACGCTGGTGCCGTAGACGTCACTTGTCGTCTGGATAGCGGACATGACCATGGCGGTGCAACCGCACCACCAACGCGCTGCCGGCAACCACCACCAGCGGCATGAGGAGCGGCATCCACGCCACCAGTTGGGCGGCCAGCCCGAAACCCAACAGCACCGCCCGGCGACGCTGCAGCAGCGCCAGTTGGTCGGCCAGTCGGCAGCGCCGATTCTCCAACGCGTACGAGGTCGCAAGCGCGGCCAGGCCCAGCGCGTTCCAGGCGGGCGCCAACACCGCCGAGGCCACCACGCCCAGCGGCGCAAACAGAAGTCCCAACACGGAGCACAACGTCCAGATGATGGCATTGCCGGCCAGCAGCACCGCGCCAACCATCAACCCGCGAACCGCGCCGCGCAGGGCTTCGATTGCCTGGAGCCGCCAGCCCATCGTCGGTGGTGGCGTGTTCGCCACCCGCTGCTCGACGCGCCCTGCCAATACCGCCAGCACAGGCGCACACAGCGGCAGCGCGACTGGCGCGGCCGCCACCACCACCGCCAACCAGAACAGACCGTAGAGCGAGCCCTTGACCGCGACTGCCAGCGCGTGCTCGTACCAAGCCGGACCGTCATGCGGAGCCAGCCAAAGCACAAAAGCTTGGTCGTAGCGCGACGCTGCAAACAGCACCGCGCACCAAATCAGCACATACATCGCCGCCGCAGCTGCGCACCCAAGAGCAATGTCGCGGTGCTGCAACGCCAGCCGCGGACCAGCCAGCATCGCCGTCGCGCCTGTCCACAGTTGGTGGCCGACGTTGCCGGTCGCCGGGTCGCGATCCGTGTCAGGCACCGCATGCAACTTCGGCGGCGCCCGCGGCGCACTGGGGGTCAAGGCTGGCCTTTTGAAGCAAGAAGCCCACTTTGGCCGAGGCAAGCAGCGGGCCATCCCAGCGACTGTCGCCCAACGCGATATCGGGCTTGGCCAGACCGCGCCGCCGCCACGCCGCCACTTTCCCCAAGCCGACGGGCGCAGGCTCGACCACGACCCCTTCTTTGACTTCAATGCCGATGACGCGGTCGGGCGAAAAGCCGTGCAGGGCCGCAGCCCACTGAACGACCGGCCGCGGCGACGCCGAGACGATCCAGACCTGCACACCGCGGTCGCTCGCTTCTTGCAAGGCTTCGGCCAACCAACGACGCAACCGGGCGGCGGCAAGCACGGGCTGAAGGGCCGCTTGCGCTGCGCTGGCAGGCACCTGTGCCAATGTCCGGGCCGACCGCCGGCACGCCTCCATGTAGTCGCCGCTATTCATGTCATGCTCGTAGCGGGCAAAATCGGCGGCACCGGCGGGCCACGGGCCTGTACCGGCGTCGGCTGCGCGCATCACCTCGTCGCCGACGTCACAGGCCCACAATGTCTCGTCAGCGTCGCTGGCGATGGTGCCGCCAGCCGGCACAGCGCGGATGGCCCGCAGGACATCGCGGGGATCGGCTTGGTCGGGCAACCGGCGAATGGCATCGGGCAATGTCTGCGAGAAATCGGCCATGCGCACCTCAGGTCGTGACCATGCCAAAGTTGCGCCGTCATGGCAACGTCGTGGGTGCTCGTTGGAAATTATACCGTAAAACCATAAATCTGAACAAAGGGTGCCTGCGATCATGCCAAGCCGCTGCCACGCGCGCGGGGTTGCTCAGTCTGTGCGTCGACATGCCACATTCCCGTATCAAGATCATGGATCTGAACAAAGGGTGCGTTCATGCTTGGCACGTTCGCCCGAGGGTGGCACTATCCGCGCTCCCAGGGAGGCTGCGATGTTCAAATTCAGTTGGCTACTGGCATCACTGAGCGTGGCAACGGTCGGGTGCAAAAAGGCCGAACCGCCGCGCATGCCAGCCGCGGCACTGCCCCAAGCGCAAGCCGCTGCGCCGGCGCCGGTTGCTTTGCCTGCCAGTGCTTCTCCGGCCGGGATGCCCGTGCTGGCAACGGCGACTGTCGGCGGTCCACAGCCTGACGACGGCCAGCACGCCTGCGAAGTGGAGCTTTCCGGTGACATCACGGTGGCCATTGGCCCCAACGAGTCGCGCTACATCTACGTCGCGACGGGCGACTGCCTCAACCCCACCGGCATCATGCGCGGCCGGGAATTGGTGCCAGAATCCGGCAGTTTTTTCATCGAAGTGTTTCCACCCTGCGGCAGCGACCTGACAGTGTGCGCGACCATTGAGGCCAACGGGCCGGACATGCACCTGCCCAAGCCCACTTCGCGCTACGGCAAGCTCGACAGGGTCTTGCACGCCGACGGCGCGGGCGAGATCGAGTTCAAGGACCTGCACCTGCAGGTTGGCTCGGCGCCGGAGCTGATGCTGAAGTCGCCTTGGAACAAGTAACAGGCTCACGCACAGCAGCAATTCGGCTGACTGCAACTGGCGCAACGGCATGCGCATTGCTACATTGTGCGCCGTGGTCGCGGACGGCCACACTGCCAGCTGGCAACTGATGAGGCAACGATGGCCGAAGGACCCATGAGTGTCGGCGGGCAAGCAATTCTGGAGGGCGTGATGATGCGCTCCCCGCACTCGCTAGCGGTGGCCGTACGCCGGCCCAATGGCGAGATCGTGGTGCGCGAGGACCGGTGGGTCTCCATCTGGGAGCGCGCCCGGTTCTTGCGCAAGCCCTTTCTGCGCGGCGCAGTGGTCCTGTTTGAGTCGCTGCATAACGGGGTCAAGGCGCTGACATTTTCCGCTGAAGAAGCGACCAAGGGTCTGGAGCAAGACCCGAGCAAGCCAGAGGAGGCAGCCAAGCCGCTCAGCGATCTGGCCATTTTTGGCACGATCCTGGTGTCGATTGCTTTTGGTTTTGCGCTCTTTGCCGCGCTGCCCCATTTTATCACCTGGCTAGCGGGGACACTGCTGGGCAGCGCCTCGCTGGCCTCTGGCAAGGACCTGAGCTTTCAGATCGTCGATGGCGTGATCAAAATCGGCGTGTTGGTTGGCTACCTGGCGCTGATTTCGCGCATGCCCGACATCCAGAGGGTGTTTCAGTACCATGGTGCCGAGCACAAGAGCATCTACTGTTACGAAGACGGCAAGCCGTTGACGGTGGCCAACGCCAAGGTTTACACGACCTTGCATCCGCGCTGTGGTACCAGCTTCTTGCTGATCACCGTGGTGGTGTCGATTCTGCTGTTCAGCGTCGTTTTTCCGTTGCTGCCGACGATTAGCTCGGTCAAGTGGCTGAATCAATTAGCTTACGTGTTCATCAAGCTGCCGCTGATGTTCCCGGTGGCTGGCATCGCCTATGAGATGACACGGCTGTCGGCGCGGTATCCCAGCAACCCGATTGTGCGGGCATTTACCTGGCCGGGGCTGCAGTTGCAGCACATTACCACCCGCGAGCCAGACGACAGTCAGCTGGAAATTGCGCTGGTCGCGCTGCAGATGACCCTGCGCCGTGAGTATGCCCTGCAAGCCGGGTCAGCATTGGCGGCAGCGGGCGATGAGCCGGTGGTGTTTCCCTCGTACCCTGAGTTTTTGGCTGCGATGCAGGCGCCGATTAACCCAGTGGTCTTGGCCGCTTAGCCACATCTGGCTCAAGTCGGGTCCTCTAAGGCGCCGCTTCGACAGCCTTCCAAAACGACGGGTCGCCGACAATGTGTTCACCGAGGCAGGCCATGGTTCGGGCCATCCAGTCAGACTGTCCAGCGGCTTCACAGGCGTACATGTGAATCCAGCCAGCCAGCGCCACTTCGATCATCGCATGGCCGACAATGCCCTCGTTGCCTGACGATGTCTTGACCTCGGTCAGCCGAATGGTCACCACCCGGGCCTTGCCGAACTTGGGGCCGCCGGCGGGCGGCCTGTACTTGAAATTGATGTCACCGTTGTCGATGTCGTGGCTGAACACCTCAGCGGCAAAATCCATGAAACGCTCGTCGTAGCGCGAGACCTTGCCGACGACGACGTTGAGAATCCGTGCTAATTCCGTCGACCACTGCGACGTCAGGACCTTGGTGCCGCCCAAGCCCGCACTGACTTCGACAAAGTCAGGCTGCTGCGTCGGATCAGCGTAAAACGCCACGCGGTATGCCCGCGAAGCGTCGAGCATCGCCCCTTGGTTGAGCATCTTGGCGATTGGAATCGTCCGGCCAACTTGCGGCGCAAGCGTTGACGCACACCCGCTCGACAGCAAGGCGGTCAAGGCGAAACCGGCCAACTTCAGCGAAAACGGCTGCGGTGGGGACATCAAGGCAAGATCTTGCACGCCGAAGGGGCGGATTTGGGCAAGCCAGCGGCGAGCGGGCTGGTGCCGTCGGGCGTCCATGCATGGTCAGCCAAGAAGGCTGCAGCGTAAGAGGCGATTTCTGATGTAATGGTGTGTCCCTGCTGGTGCTGGCAGTGCACGACGAAGTGGCCGGCCGCCCGCAATTTCTTGTTGAATACTTCAGTCGACGTCTGAAAATCGACCACGCCGCCGCCAAACTGGTCGCCTGGCCCGCCAGAGGCGTCGATCACCGGCACTTTGGCTGTCGGCAGTGTCCACGGGTTGTAGTCGTTGATGCCGCCCGACAGGACCGCGGCTGCCGCAAGTTGCTGGCTGCGGTTCATCACCAACCACGTTGACCACAGGCCGCCTGCGGAGAATCCCATCGTGTACACGCGCTTGCGGTCGACGTTGAACTGCTGGCCGAGGCACGACAGCGCGCCGTCAAAGATGCCGACGTCGGACTCCGGGGAGGCGGTGAAGTGCCATCCGGTCAACTGGCTGCAGCACGACTCGGCGCCTTTGGTGTTGCAGCACACGTCTGGCGTAACCACGATCACGTTCAGTTTTGCCGCCAATTGTTTGGCTCCAAAGGCGCCGTTGAAATTCTTGGCGTTGTCGCCCAACCCGTGCCACAGGAACAGGACACCGGCGCCGTTGGGCTCCGAAGGCATTGTGATCAATAGATTGCGGTTGATGCCGCCGACCGCGAGTGCCACGGATGTGCCGTTGAAATTCGGGCATTCCCCAGGATAGGCGGCAACTGCGGGCGGCGCGGGAGCTACGTCGACAGCAGCAGCCAAATCGGCGGCAACCGCCGCGTCGCTGGCTGATGCCGCAGCGTCGCCGCCATCGGCAGTCCCTGTGTCAGTTTCCGCAGCCGCAACCGCTGACGTCGCGGCTGGGGTCACCGCGGCACACCCGGCACCCGCGATCGCCAAAAGTACGCCCACCGCCAAGGCATACGGCACGCTTTGCCAGCGTCCGCGTCGATCAAGTTGAGTGTGCGAGTGCATGGAAGCTGCCGCCTCTGCGAGCGCGCCGCAATCGGGCGTCACAAGGGCCGCAAGCGTACCCAAGGTTGGCTGGCTGTGCAACCGTGTCTCTCGGCCCAAATTCCCCACAGAAATCTTGCGTAGCGGATCGCGGCCTACCACGGCAACAACGGTCGCCCGACCAGCCCGCGAAATGGCCACGGTACCGCGGCCACCATCAGCAGCAGACCGAGGCCATAGCCAATCAGGATCGCCTTATGTGCCGCGGCGCCGTCCACAGCACGCTTGGCTTTGGCGTAGCCCACGTGCACCGCGATCACCGCGAGCACCATCATCGTGGGGTGTTCGACCGCAAAAAACCGCAATACGGGATCGCGCATCGCCGTGCCCATGTCCGCCCGCGCCGCCAGCACCATCGGGCTTTGCGCCCACAAGATGGCGCCCAGCACCCACTGCAAGTCCGTCGCCGCCAGGCCAGCGATCGCCGTGATCTTGTGGACTGGCGACCACGCGCCCGCCGAACGGAGCGCCACGGCACACAACACGAGCGCGACCAGCAGGTCTGGCAGCACCACCCAGCGCACTATGGAGTGCAAAGTCTGTAACGTCGCGAGCATGGCGATTCTCCCTCGCACCGCGGTGCGCGTGCCTTGCTACCGCGAGTGCGGGCTTGCCGTCAACCACAGAGCAGCTAAATTCTGCGACCCAGAGGACTTGCCATGACCCAGCCCACAGCAACCGCCCACCTGACCTTGGCCACGCCCGCCGAACAAGCGGCACGCTGGCAGATTCACTTTGCGGCTTGGGGCATCGGCTTTGATCATGGGCTGTTCCTGCGGCGCGAAGCGGCCCTGGCTGAGACGCCCTACGGCCACCACCAGGTGCGGCAATGGCTGTGGCGCGCTGACGATGGCCGGGTGTTGGCCAGCTGCGAGACGTATGGCAGCGCAGCCTGGTACGTCGATCCGGTTGGACGGCTCAGCCGCGAGCCGCTGCAGTCGGTAGCCAGCGTGTTGGTCGCGCCGGAATTGCGCAACCAGGGCTACGCTGCGGCCATGATGCCAGCTTTGGTCCGTCAACTGCGCGCGGAAGGGACAACGCTGAGCACGCTGTACTCCGATGTTGGGCCCAACCTGTACCGTCGCTCGGGCTACATGCTGCACCAAAGTCGCGAGTCCTTTGTCACTGTGGCGGGTGCGCCAACCTGGCCCGACGCTACCGACCGCCTTGATCTCAGCGATTTGGCCGATGTGCTGGCGCAGCAAGACGATCTCGCCTCAGCGTGGCTCGGCGCCTCGGCCGCGCCGGCCGTCGTCGAAGTCGCGGCCGTCGATCGGGTAGCGTGGTTCGCCACACGATCGCGCTACCGAGCTTGGGCCCGCGGCCAATCGCCCAACGCGGTCGTTGGCGCAAGCTGTGGCAACGACGGTGTATGCCTGTGGACAGCCGACAGCGCCGAGCCCGTGTTGCACGTCTTGCTGTGGCGGCCACGCGATGGCAGTGGCGCTGACAGGCTGACGCAGGCGGCGCTGGCCCACGCTGCGACCCTGGGCCTGGCCCAGGTGGTGTGGTGGGACGCCGATCGCGACACCGGTCTAGACCCGTACCGTCGGCCGCCGCTCCAGCCGTCCGGCATCACGTCGCGCGACCGCTCAACCGGGCTGCCGATGTTGGCGTGGCTCACGCCCGGTCGCCAGATGCCGATGGTGTGGCAGGGGATCGAGCGGCTCGGGTGGTGCTAGCGCTCCCTTGAGCAGCCCATGTTGAGGCCCCAAAAGCGCCGCGCGGCCGATCAGGGCTGACCCCGATCGACCGCGCGACGGCCAAATTTCAGATGCTTGACTAGCGCCCTACTTGGCCACGCTGACCGTCAGGCCATCGATGTGCGGGCCGGTCCCAACATTGATCAAGCAGTCGGTCGTCCAGAACCGGAAGCGGATCTGGAACGTTTTGCCCACCGGCAGCGCGGTCTTGGCCAAGCGGCTGGTGTACTGCGTGCTGTTACCGTCATAGGTGGCCACCAGCGACCACGTCTGGCCCCCGTTGGTGCTGACTTCGAGATCCAGATTGTCAAATGCGCCGTCCGCCCCGCTCTCCCAGGTACCTGCCAGCGAGAAGCCGATGCCAATCACGTTCGGAGCGAGAACTGCGGTCGCGTCCATGATGGGCGAGATGGCCGAGGCGTTGAGCGCAGTGACCCCCGAGCCACAGGTGAAGTTGGTGCCGTTGTTAAAATTCAAGCTGCACCCCGTGCCACCCAAGGCGCCCGGTGGGTTGGGCGTGGCGTCGATGGCCCACACCGGGGTGTTGGCTTTGCCCAAAGTCCACCCGAGGTTCTTGGGCGACGTGCAGTCAAAGGCCTCGGTGTAGGGCAGGGCGTTCTTGCAGCCTGTGACATACGCATAGCCACATCCGGTTGTCGGCGAGCAACTGTCGGTGGTGCACGGGTCCTTGTCGTCGCAGTTGACTGCGGTGATGACACACTTGCCGGTCGTACACACGTCGCTGGTGCAGGCGTCGCCGTCTTTGCATGACGTGCCGTTGACGACCGACGCGCTGGCGCAAGCACCGCTCTGGCATGCATCGTTGGTGCACGGGTTGTTGTCGGTGCAGGCGCTGCCGTTTTTGACCGCGGCGCCGGCGCAGGCCTTGAGCGACGTGCACTTGTCATTGGCGTTGCAGGCGTTGCCGTCGTCGCAGGTGGCGCCGGTGTTGGCGTTGTGGACACAACTGGTGCCGCCCACGCAAACATCGAGCGTGCAGCCGTTGCCGTCGTTGCAACCGCCGACTTGGCCGACGCATTTGCCGGTGGCGCAGGCGTCCTTGGCGGTGCAGTCTGAGCCATCGGTGCAGGTCGCGCCATTGGCCAACGTGGTGTACTTGCACTGTTGAGTCGTGTCGCACAGCTCGGTGGTGCAGGTGTTCTTGTCGTCGCACTCTGGGTTGCCAACGCACAGCTTGGGCGCCACGGTCAGGTTGTCGATGAACGCGCCGGTGCCGGTGTTGTCTTTGCAGTCGAGGGTCCAGAACCGGAACCGCAGTTGGAAGACTTTGCCGCCGAGGCCATTGACGGTCTCGGTCACCGTGGCGTAGGCGAGCGAGGTGCCGTCGTAGGTCTTGATGGTCGTCCACGTTTGACCGCCGTTGACGGAATAGTCCAGATCGAGGTTGTCGTACTTGCCCACCGCGCCGCTCTCCCAAGTGCCGGCCAAGCTGAACGTGATGACCACCGGCGTGGTCGCGTACAGCGCTGTGGCATCCATCGGTGGCGAGACGGCTGAGGCGTCCAGCAGGTTGGTCAGGACCGGGCAGACAAAGTTGGTGCCATTGTTGTAATTCAACGCGCATCCAGCGCTTGCGGCACCGGGCGGATTGGGCGTGGCGTCAAAGGCCCAGCCGACGTTGCCGATCTTGCCCAGCGTCCACAGCGAGTTGGTCACCGCGTTGCACGGGAAGTTGTTCGATGCCGGCAGCTTGTAGGCGCAACCGATGATCGCCGCGTGCCCACAGCCCTTGACCGCATCGCAGGAGTCCGCGGAGCAAGCGTCGTTGTCGTTGCAGTTGACCACGGCGCCGACGCACTTGCCGCCGCTGCAGGTGTCGCCACTGGTGCACGCAGTGTTGTCGGTGCAGGTGGTCGTCGCCGAGACGGGCGGGTAGACGCAGCCAGTGGCGGTGTTGCAGCTGTCGGTGGTGCAGACGTTGTTGTCGACACAGACGATCGCTGCGGGCGCGCAGCTGCCGCCTTGGCACGCCTCCTTGGTGCACGCATTGCTGTCGGTGCAGGTGCTGCCGTTGGCCAGCGCGGCGTACTTGCAGCCTTGGGTCGCATTGCAGCTGTTGCCGGTGCAGGCGTTCTTGTCGTCGCAGACCAACGGCGCGCCGGAGACGCACTTGCCCGCGGCGCAGGTGTCGGTCACCGTGCAGACGCTGCCATCGGTGCAAAGGCTGCCGGTCGTGGTGTTGGCGTAAACACACTTAAACGTCGAAATGTTGCAGGTCTCGCTGGTGCACGGGTTCTTGTCGTTGCACTGCGTGTTGGCCGAGCAACCATCGGGCGTAATCACCAAGTCGTCGATGAACGCGCCGACGGTGGTATTCAAAGTGCAGTTGCTGGTGAGGAAGCGGAAGCGCAGATTGAACTTCTTGCCTGCGAGTCCGGCCACTTTCTCAGTGATCGGGTCCCAGGTGTTGGTCGTGTGGTCATAGGTCTTGACCAGGACCCAAGTCTTGCCGGCGTCCACCGAAGTCTCTAGGTTCAAGCTATCGAACGTGCCATTCTCCCACCCGCCAGACAGGTTGAACGAGATGATCATCGCGAGAGAAGCGTCGACGGGCGTGGCGTCGATCGGCGGCGACACGGCCGAAGCGTCGATAGCGTCGATGCTGGCGGCGCCAGCAGCACAGGTGTAGTCCTTGTTGTCATTGAAGTTGAGCGAGCACGCCGCCGACTTGAAGGCCGGTGGGTTGGGCAAAGCGTCGATACCCCAGAACGGCTTCGTCGTCTTGCCCAGCGTCCAGTTGACGTTGGAGCTGTCGTTGCAGTCAAACGCATAGCCAAACGGCACCGGGTAGGCGCAGGTCGGGATGCCCTTGTACACGCATCCGAGCTTGGCGTCGCAGGTGCTGGTGGTGCAGGGATCGTCGTCGACGCACGCCAAGGGCTGGGCGGCCGTGCACTTGCCGGCGGTGCAGGCGTCGCCCACCGTGCAGACCGTGCCGTCGTCGCACGGGGTGGCATTGAGGGCCAAGAACACGCAGCCCGAATCGGGATCGCAAGTGTCGGTTGTGCACGCATTGCTGTCGTTGCACAGGACTGCAACTCCAGGCGCGCACTTGCCGCTCAGGCAGGCGTCGTCGTTGGTGCACTTGCTGCCGTCATCGCACGCGGTCTTGTCGGTGACATGGACGACACCGCACTTGCCGGTCGCCTTGTCGCAGCTGTCGGTGGTGCAGGTGTTGCTGTCGTCACAGACGATCGCCTTGCCCGCCGTGCACTTGCCGAGCGCGCAGACGTCGCCGTCAGTGCACTGGTTGCCGTCGTCGCACGCGCCGTCGGTCGGCGTAAACAGGCAACCGCCGGTCTTGGGGTCGCACACGTCGGACGTGCACGCAGTGCTGTCGTCACACTTGGTGGCAGTGCCCACGCACTTGATGTCGAGACAGGCGTCCTTGGTCGTGCAGGCGTCGCCGTCATCGCAGGGGCTCGCCACGGCGGTGTACAAGCACTTGCCAGACTTGGGGTCGCAGCTGTCCTTGGTGCACGGGCTCTTGTCGTCGCATGAAATTGCTGCTCCCGGGCCGCACTTGCTGTCAATGCAGTTGCCGTCGCCGGTGCAGGGATCGCCATCGTCGCAGGTGGCCTTGTTGGGCGAGGCGAAGCAGCCTTTAGCGGGATCGCAGGCGTCGTCGGTGCAAACATTGCTGTCGTCGCACTTGATCGTGGTCCCGGCGGCGCACTTGCCGTTCAGGCATGCGTCTTTGTCGTTGCACTTGTCGCCGTCGTCGCAAGCCGCGGTGTTGTTGGCGGCGGTGCAGCCCTTGGCGGGGTCGCACTTGTCGTCGGTGCACAGGTTGCCGTCGTCGCACTTCAGTGCTGGGCCGGCGCCACACTTGCCGTCGCCGCAGATGTCCTTGTCGGTGCAGGCGTTGCCGTCATCGCAGGCCGCTTGATTGTTCAGCGCCAAGCACCCGCCTTTGCTGGGATCGCACGTGTCGTCGGTGCACGGATTGCCGTCGTCGCAGGCCTTGGTGGTCTGGAACCCGCACGCGCCGCCCTTGCAGACGTCGCCCTCGGTGCACACATTTTTGTCGGAGCAAATCGCCGTGTTGGCCGCGTGCAAGCAGCCTTGGGCCTTGTCGCAGCTGTCGTCGGTGCACGGGTTGCCGTCATCGCACGCCGCGGGACCGCCCGCCGTGCACTTGCTGTCCTTGCAGCTGTCGCCAGCGGTGCACTCGTCGCCGTCGCTGCAGGTTGCGGTGTTGGCCAGCGCCACGCAGCCCTTGGCTTTGTCGCAGCTGTCGTCGCTGCACGGGTTGCCGTCGTCGCACTTCTGGTCGGCACCGGGGACGCAGGCGCCGTCGACACAAACATCGGCGGTGGTGCAGCTGTTGTTGTCGTTGCACTGGCCCTTGTTGTTGGCGTTGGCGCAGCCCGCAGCGGCGTCGCAGGAGTCGTCGGTGCAGGGGTTGCTGTCGTCGCATGCCAACGTGGGGCCTGGCGCACATTTGCCATCGAGGCATCCGTCGCCCGCGGTGCACTTGCTGCCGTCGTCGCAGGGGGCGTCGTTGACGTTGACCGCTTTGCATCCTGCCTTGGCGTCGCAGACGTCTGCGGTGCAGGGGTTCTTGTCGTCGCAAGCCTTGGTGGCACCGGCCGCGCACGCGCCGCCCTTGCAGGCGTCTTTGTCGGTGCAGGCGTCGCCGTCGTCGCAAGCGCCGCCATCGGCAGCGGCAGCGTTGGCGCACTTGCCGGCGTTGCACTTGTCGGCGGTGCAGCTGTCTTTGTCATCGCAGTCGCTGTCGGCTTTGCACACGCAGCTGAACACACCGGGTGCGCATTGGCCGGCTTGGCAGCTGTCTCCCTTGGTGCAGTCGATCTTGTCGTCGCAGGCGGCACCGTCGGCCAGATCGCTGACGCAGCCGACCAAGGGCTTGCAGGCCTCTACCGTGCACGGATTGCTGTCATCGCATACGAGCGCACTGCCCTTGCACTTGCCGCTGGCGCAGACGTCTTTTTCGGTGCAGGCGTCGCCGTCACTGCAGGCACCGCCGTCGGCCAATGCGTCGTTCTTGCACGCGGCACCGCCGCACTTGTCGGTGGTGCAGGCGT